>CAYUYS010000150.1:0-4440 GCA_964449415.1 uncultured Paludibacteraceae bacterium
GAAAAAACACACGCAGGGAGAAACCGTCGCGGCTGCTCCCTGCGCTCCCTTATGTGCGGGGCGGTGGTTAGTCCACCACCACGTCGCCGAACTGTACGAACCAGGGCTCTTCAGCTCCCGAGGCCGGTTGCTTCATAGACACCCGGACGCATTCGACGTTCTTGAGCACGTCGTCGCTTAGCTTCCCCTTGCCCGTGAGGTCCACTTTGATGACTTTCGTGCTTTTGATCTCTTTGCCCATCTGCCCGTAGAAGGTCTGCGCTTCCTCCTGCTTTATCTCGCCGTCGGCATCGCGGTAGCGGATGTTAAAGCTCAGGACAACGTTGCTCTTGAGCACCGTCACGGAGAGCGCGGTGTGTCCGGTGAGGTCGCCGCTCAGGCCCGGGAGGTCTACCCACCGGTCCCACTTCTCTTTGAACGTGGCGGTACAGGTTTCATCGTCGTAATCGCAGTTAGACCCGTGTTTGGTCACGTACTCCATGTCGATGATCTTCCAAGGCGTTTGGGCTGCCAATTGGGTTGCAAACAAGGCCACAAGGCCGAACAAAAAGATTGACTTTCTCATAGTTGTTGGTTTTTAGTTGTTAGTTATTCGTTGGTTTTAGTCAGGTTGCTTCGCTTGTTTTGGTATCGTTGCTTCGCCGGTTTTGGAAACAGAGCGGTGTTATCGGTTTGTTGCTCCAAAGGTAATGCAAATATTGGTTTCGGGGCGCAATATTTATTTCCTGCGCGGCAAAATATGTATCACTTCCTTTACGATATGTTTCATCTCTTCTTCGTATTTGTTTCATCGCCTTGCTCCGGGCCTTTCCGGGGGCTTCGGGGCGGGGTGTGGAATGGTTTGGGAAAAATCATTTCACTATATACTTGCGTTTGCCGTGTATGTACACGCCGGGGGCGGTGGGCCGGGGTATGCGCACGCCCAGCAGGGTGTACCACGCATCGTCGGTGCTCTCCTGCACGGTGCCGGTCTGCACCCCTGTGGCGGGCATGGATGCCATTTCCGAGAGGTAGGTCAGGCTGATGTCGTCGTAGTAGGAGGAGGTGACTGTGGGCACGCCCACCCCCCAGAGCAGTTGGGTGATTCCGGCCTCGCTGTAGCGTGCGTCGGTGCGGGCCAGGGCGCGGGTGAACGATTGTCCGTCGTCAGAGTACTCGAGGGTGAGCAGGTTGTTGCTGCACGTGGCGCGGTACCATCGGGGTGCGCCGGCCTCGGGGGCGGGTATGCTCACTTCGCCCGAGGTGCCGTTGTCGAACCGGGTAGTGCCGTCCGACAGGTTGGTTACTTTGCGTATGGCCAGGGTGGTGGTGCCGCCGCTGAGGTCTGTAAGCACCTGGAAGTAATAGCCGTCCATCAGGCCCGGGTTGCCTCCGCCGGAGGTGGGTTTGCCGCGCATAAGCACCCCTCCCTTGCTTGTGCCGGTAACGCATTCTTTCCACGTTACGGCATAGTCCTGTTCCGCCCCGAAGCAGGTCAGGTTGGCCACGCCCACACGGTTTGTGCCGCTGCCTATGCCGGTGGGGTTGAGCATCAGGCTGCCGTTGTAGTACGTTATCTGCGCTCCTCCTGCGCCGTCGGCGGCGATCCAGGGCTGCGACGATGCGGTGAGGCTGCCCTCTTCCATCTCCTCAAAGTCGTAGATCAGTTCCGCGCGCGTCGTGCCGGTCTGCAGGTTGGGCTGCGGTATGTCCTCTATGGGGTCGTATTCGGGCGTTTCGGGCCGGTCGGTGTTGTGGCCTGCGCAGCTTATGCTCAGGTCGAGCGGGCCGTTGTGCATCACGGTAAGCGTGAACGTGCCGTTATCGTAAGCCGCACTGACGGAGCTCGCATCGTGCGAGCCGCGGTCATTCCACGCGTACGACGGTTCCGCCGCGCACCCCGCAACGGTTACGACGCTGCGCCGCAAGCTGTCGTCGGTGGGGTTATCGATGAAATACGACTCTAAGTAGTCTAAGGGATCGAAGTATGCCATGCTCGCCAGTCCGTCGCTGTCCGACACGCTGGGGTACAAGTCCCAGAGGTAATCCTTGTCGGTGCGGTAGTTGTTCAGGTACAGGTCCAGTCCGTCGGTTCGTTCGCTCACGACGGCAAAGGTGTGTGGGGTGAAGGCCAGCGACAGCGAATCGCACGAGTTATAGATTAGGGGGATGCCGGCCTGTGTTGTACTGTCTGTGTTCAGGTGCGGGTTGTAGGCCAGCAGGCGGCTGCCCGTGCGCCCCACGAACAAGGTGCCGGTATGCACCTGCGGGTACAGTTGGTTCAGTTCCGTCGTTTTGTCTTCCGTCGTGGCCCAGCGTGTGGCGTAGCTTTGCTCCCCGTCTTGCGTCACCACCACCTCGATGTGTTCGAGTTCATCCGGCAGGTCGGCAAAGGTAGGTATCGTCAGGTAGCGTCCCGAGCGTTTGAGCCAGGTGCGGTTGTTGGTCTTGTTGCCGTCCATGGCGTAGAGGCCGGCGTACAGTTCGTCCTCCACGTTGTTGGTGTTGTTGCACACGTAGGCAGCCTTGATGCGTGCCCGCACCTCCTCGAGCGAGGGGATGCGCACGGTGCCGTCTATGACCTTGCGGAGCAGGTCAGTCATCACGTTCGTGCCGCCGGGGGTAAGCCGTCCGTAGCGCATGACGAGTATGGTGGAGATTTCCGGGCCATCGATCACCGTCGCGCCGCTCATAAGCAGGTGCTCGGCCACTGCGATGCCGGCCACTGCCTCCGGGCAGGTAAACCACGCCAGGGCGTTGGGAACTTGCCAGGAGTATTCTTCGCCAAAGAGCCGGGCGCGCCCCGAGTAGCTCCAGCCAAACTGGTCGAAGCGGATGGCGTAGTGGCCGGCGTAGCCTCTCAGGAACATGCCGAAGCAGGCACTCTCGTTGTCGTAATAGCCGTAGCCGGTGGTGGTTTTGTCGCCGTATATCAGGTGTTGGCCGTATCGGCGCACGCAGGCGGCATAGCGCTCATAGGTCTTTAGTTTGGACAGGGTGTTGAAGGCACGGTTGGAGATGGACTGCGTATCGTTTATGTAGAGGTAGCCGCCGTATTTGGAAGCGATCTCGAGCAGTTTGCAGTACAGTTCGAGGCGTTCCGTGAAGGTGTCGGCGGTGAATCCCCATATTTGTTCGCAGAAGTTGTACCCTATCAGGTTGGGGTAATTCCGGTAGTAATCTTCGTAGGCAGCCACGTCGGCGTAGTCAAGGTAGTTGTTGTACCCGGAGCTGGGTTGTATCATACACCACACGCCCTTGGTTTTGCACTGCCCCAGCATTTGGTCCAGCAGCGCAGGGTCGGCATTGACGTTCATGGCCAAGTTGAGCACGACGTAGGGCTTTATCTCCTCCGGCAGGTTGTCTATGGTCTGCACCACGCTTTCGCCATCGAGGCTACTGACGTGGACGAGCCACATAGGGCGCTGCGGCCCGATGGGGCGGCGCATATCGACGGCCCGCACCCGGTGGCAACAGAGCAGGCACAGGACTACCGTGATGGTTATGGATAAGCGTTTCATGATTCCGGCGGTTAAGCTGCCGGTCTCCCTCCGGGGAAGGAGCCGGCGCACGTTCATTTCAGCGTTTCGGGAGCACCGAGCAGGCTGCGGCGCATTCCTCCGAGGTCAATCATTATCTTCTGCAGCACGAGCGCGTTGTCGAGAGGGCGGATGCGCAAGGTGTGCTTGCCGGGCTTCAGCTTGGGGTGTATCGTTTGGCTGTCGATAATGCCTTCGCGCTGCCATTGCCCGAGTTCGCCGTCGTAGTGTCCGTTTATGTTCACCACTTGTTCCTCAGCGCCGTCTATGCTTATGGCGTAGCTCAGCCCCTTGACGTTGAAGTTGAGTGTGGGCGAGAAGCGCAGGGTGACGCGCGGGTAGCCGTCGCTTTCGGTGTAAATGTCGTATTCCAGAGCCATGCCGTCTACCGGGGCATCCACCGGCTGGGGAGTTATGGCCGAGAGGGTGCGCCCCATTTCGGGTATTACCGTCCATGCCGCCTGCGCGCCGTCGGTCTTCCGTGTGAAATGCTCCGCCTCTATGCTTACGTAGCCCTCGCGCTCCACAAACTCATACGGCCCGGAGGCAGAGCTTTTGGCGGAGGCTTTGTAGGGTTCCGCCGCCTTGTCCTGTTCGGTCAGCAGCTGTTCGATGGTAGCGTTTGGTGTGCCGCTCACACGCTTCACCTCGGGCATGACGGGTTTCTTCGGCTCGTCCCACGACTTGTAGCCTATGTGCACCTGGCTCATCATGTGATCCCATTTGCCGTTGTTCATGGCGTGGTAGCGGGCAGTGAGCGCAGAGTCGCGGCTAAAACACTGTACCACGCGGTCGGCCCATACGTTGGCGTTGGGGTCGTTCTTCCTTGCCAGGCGGTGGTTCATGGCTTGTGCGTAATACATGTCGTAGAGGTTCGAGCAAGCCAGAATGGGGTATCCCAACAGCTGATACCATGCGTCCT
>CAYUYS010000151.1:0-4402 GCA_964449415.1 uncultured Paludibacteraceae bacterium
GGCGGCTATATAAAAGTTTTTCGTATCTTTGCGGCCGATAGCAGGACGGTCTGCCGCTTGTCCGCAGGGGGCAGGAGGAAAGTCCGGGCAACACAGAGCACCATATTTCCTAACGGGAAGCGGTCCGTGAGGGTCGAGTAGCGTAACAGAGAACAACCGCCCCGCTCCGGCGGAGCAAGGGTGAAAAGGTGGGGTAAGAGCCCACCGGTGTGCATGGCAACATGCGCAGCCGTACGCCTTATGGGTTGCAAGATCAAGTAAACCGGCGACTGAGGGTTGCTCGCCCGAGCCGGAGGGTAGATCGCTACATGCAGGCGGCGACGTCTGTGGCAGATAAATGGCAGACATTCCGGAAACGGAACACAGAACCCGGCTTACAGGCCTGCTATCTTTTTTAAGCAAACAACCAACATTGGCTCGCAGGGGCACAGGCAGCGAAAAAGGACATGAAGACAATCCGCGCATTGTTCAAATCGGTTTATACCTTCGTCCGCTACGACGTATGGCGCATTACGGCATCGGAGCTGACACGCGGCAAGTGGTTCGGCTACCGCACCGTCCGGACACTCTACTTAGCCATACGGGGCTTTTCCGAAGACGAGCTCTACATCAAGGCCTCCGCCCTGACCTACTCGCTCATGTTTGCCACCGTGCCCATTCTGGCCCTGATGCTGGCCATTACCAAGGGCTTCGGCTTCGAGCAGGTCTTTGAGGATTGGCTGTCGTCGAGCATAATGTCTTCCCTCATGGAGTTTATCCAACGCTATTTGGAAACCGCCAAGGGAGGCATCTTTGTGGGGGTGGGCATCCTCTTCCTGCTGGGGTCGGTCTATGCCTTTTTCCAGCAAGTGGAAGACTCGTTCAACAAGATATGGCAGGTCAAAAGGTCGCGCTCCTACATACGGCAGTTCACCGCCTATTTTGCCATACTGCTGCTTATCCCCATCCTGATTATTGTCTCGAGCGGATTGTCCATCTACATCAACTCGGCCCTGGCATACGCAAAGGCCTATACCATCATGGCACCCGCCATCAAAGCGGGCCTCAAGCTGCTGCCCTTCGTGATATGCTGGATAGTGTTTACGCTCATGTATGCGGTCATACCCAACACACGGGTCAAGTTCTGGAGCGCGGCCCTGTCGGGCGTTATTGCCGGCACGGCCTACCAGCTGTTTCAGATGCTCTACATTTGGGGGCAGGTGTTCCTCTCGCGCTACAACGTGGTGTACGGCACCTTTGCCGCCATCCCGCTGTTGCTGCTGTGGATGCAGATCTCCTGCCTGATTATCCTGCTGGGCGCTGAAATATCGTATGCCGCCCAAAGCGTGGAGAACTTCGACTACGAAGTGGACACCAAGAACATCAGCCGCCGCTACAAGGATTTCATCACACTCTACATCTGCCACATGGTCATCAAACGCTTTGAGGAAGGCCGGACACCCATGACCGCACAGGCCATCGCCCTCAAAAACCACCTGCCCATCCGCTTAGTGACCCAACTGCTCGGGCGACTGGTCGATGTCAATATCCTTGCCGAAATATACACACAGGGAGCGCAGGCCAAAACCTACCAGCCCGCTCTCGACATAAACAAAATAACCGTAAACCTCGTGTTCGACCGCATTAACGCACAAGGCTCCGAACTCTTCCTGAAAGGACATACACCCGAAATGGTGGCGTTCTGGAACAAAATGATGGAACTCAACGCGGAACAACGCCGCCAAACCGACCAACTGCTCCTCAAAGACATCATACCCACACCGGCGGAACCGCACCGCGCACTGCCCGAAAGCGAACGGAACGACACAACAACCAAAAGAAAATAGTATCTTTGCGCCCCAAAAGATAGTAACACAAGATATTTTCAGGAACAGAACAACATGAACATCTCTTACAACTGGCTCAAACAATACATCAACCTGGATGTAGCCCCCGAGGAACTGGCCCGAATCCTCACCTCCATCGGACTGGAAACAGGCTCCACAGAAAAAGTACAAACCATAAAGGGCGGACTGGAAGGCTTGGTGGTCGGCCAGGTGCTCACCTGCGTACCCCACGACAACTCCGACCATCTGCACATCACCACCGTAGACATCGGACAAGGCGCGCCGCTGCAAATCGTGTGCGGAGCACCCAACGTGGCGGCCGGACAAAAAGTGATCGTGGCCACCATAGGCACCGTGCTCTACCAAGGCGATGCGAGCTTCACCATCAAACGCTCCAAAATACGCGGCGTGGAATCCTTCGGCATGATCTGCGCCGAAGACGAAATAGGCATTGGCAACAACCACGACGGCATCATGGTGCTGCCAAGCGACACACCCGTGGGCATGACGGCCCGGGAATACTTCCACGTGGAAGAAGACACCCTCCTGGAAGTGGACATAACCCCCAACCGGGCAGATGCCACGTCGCACTATGGCGTGGCCCGCGACCTGGCCGCCTGGTGCGCCCTCCATGCGCCGGAAGTGCAGCTTACGCGCCCTTCCGTCGACAGCTTCCGCATAGACAACACCGACCTGACCATACCCGTGGAGGTGCGCAACCCCGAGGCCTGCCCGCGCTACTCCGGCCTGACCATACGCGGAGTGCACGTACAGGAATCGCCCGCATGGCTGCAAAACGCCCTCCGAACCATAGGCCTGCGGCCCATAAACAACGTGGTGGACGTCACCAACTACGTTCTCCACGAAATGGGACAACCCATGCACGCCTTCGACGTAGCCAAGATAAAGGGCGGGAAAATCATAGTGGGCAACGTGCCGCAAGACACCGAGTTCATCACCTTAGACGGTGTAACGCGCAAGCTGGATGCCACAGACCTGATGATTTGCAACACCGAAGAACCTATGTGTATAGCCGGTGTGTTCGGAGGACTGGCATCGGGCGTGACGGAAAGCACCACCGACATCTTCCTGGAAAGCGCCTGCTTCAACCCCGTATCCGTCAGGAAGACTGCCCGCAGACACGGCCTGAACACCGACGCCAGCTTCCGCTACGAACGCGGGTGCGACCCCAACAACACCCTGTACATACTGAAACGCTGCGCCCTGCTGGTGCAGGCAGTGGCCGGCGGCGAAATCTCCGGTGAGATAGTGGACGTACAGGCGGGTCATTTCCCCCCCTTCCGGGTAGAATTCTCCCTGCAAAATTGCCGCAAGCTCATAGGCAAACAGCTGGAACGACACACGGTGGAGACCATACTGACCGCCCTCGAAATAGGCATGGAACGTACGGACGAGGACAAATACCTGCTGCAAGTGCCCACCTACCGCGTAGACGTGCAGCGCGAATGCGACGTAATAGAGGACATACTGCGCATATACGGGTACAACAACGTGGAACTCACCGACACCCTCCGCAGCAACCTGACCCTTGCCCCCAAGCCCGAAAGCCACCGCATCCAGACCCGCCTCTCCGAGCAACTGACCGCCTGCGGCTTTCACGAAATCCTGAACAACTCCCTCTCCAAAACCGACTACTACACCCACGGAGAAACCTACCCCGCCCAACGGTGCGTCACCCTCCTGAACCCCCTCAGCAAAGACCTCGGCACCCTGCGGCAAACCCTGCTCTTCGGCGGGCTGGAAACCATAGCACACAACGCCAACCGCCAAAACCCCGACCTCAAACTCTACGAGTTCGGCAACTGCTACAGCTTCCACCCCGAACGGCGCACCCCCGACAACCCCCTCGCGCCCTACGCCGAATCCTACCGCCTCGCCCTCTGGATAACAGGCCGGAAGACCGCCCAAAGCTGGGTAAGGCCGGACGAGAAAAGCACCTTCTTCGAGCTCAAGGCACACGTCCACAACCTGCTCCGCCGCCTGGGCACAGACCCCGACCGGCTGCACACGGAGCCACACACCAACCCGCTGCTATCAGAAGGCATCACCCTCTGCACCGAAGCCGGCACACCCCTCGGCAGCATCGGCACAGTCTCGCCCCGGGCCCGCAAACACTTCGACATCGACAACGACGTGTTCTACGCCGAACTGGACTGGCAGGCACTGCTCCAAGAGCACCAACGCGCCCGCACCGCCTACACCGAACTGCCGCGCTTCCCGGAAGTAAAACGCGACATGGCCCTGCTCATCGACCAACACATCCCCTTTGGCGACCTCCGGCAAGCGGCCTTCCAAACAGAACGCAAGCTCCTGAAGCACGTCAACCTCTTCGACGTATACGAAGGCAAACACATAGCGCCCGGCAAGAAATCGTACGCCCTGAGCTTCATCCTCCAAGACCCGCAGCGCACCCTCACCGACAAGCAAATCGACGCCATCATGAGCAAGCTGCGCCACACCTTCGAAACCCGGTTCGGCGCCACCCTCCGCTAACGGAGCCCTTCCAACCACACCCGGGGAGCAACACCAACACGCTCCCCGTTTTTTTTGCGCTT
>CAYUYS010000152.1:0-4355 GCA_964449415.1 uncultured Paludibacteraceae bacterium
ATGTGGCCATACAGCGTGGCGGGCTGAGCCGTACGCGCGGCAATATCTTCCCCGCCGCCATGACCTACGACTACCTGTACCACGAGATGGACGAGGAGGACTGCGACTGCACCGACAACATTGAGGCACAGGGCACGGTGTGGACCGTAGACCCGTCGTGCACCACGCTGGGCATACACAAACACGTGGTGGGAGGGCCTCTCGCCACCAACAACCAGTCGTTCAGCAGCAACTCCGCCCTCTGCACACCCATGCTCCGCATGAGCGAGGCCTACCTCAACCTTACCGAGGCCTACATGGGGTTGTACAGCCTTGAGGAAACCAGTGACACGCGCATACTGGAAGGGGTCAACACGGTGCGCCGCCGGGCCTACAAAATAGAGCTGGAAAACGGCACGTACCCCGGCGACTACGGGCAGACAGGCTCGTTCACGCTCGACTCGCTGCTGATAGAACGCCGCATGGAGCACTACATGGAAGGACTGTTCTGGCCGGACATTGTGCGCCGCTCGTTTATGGGGCAGGAACACCTGCAACACATGCTCGACTACCAGAACAACAAGCTCATGGAGAACGAAGGCAACGACCTGATGGGATGCCACCGCCTGTACGGCTACCGCTACGCCTACAACGAGACAGACCCCAACCTCCTAGGCACGGTGACGCTCCGGGAAAGCAACGGAGAGCCCGTCATCTACCGTGCGAGCAAGGAATGTGTGCACAACATCCCCGAAGGGAGCTACTGCCACTCGACTACACTGGGCGAGGACGACAACCTCTGGTCGATGAGTTATCCGCCTGTGGAGACTAACCTGGATCCTAACCTGACGAAAGCTCCGGTGGCCTACGACTTCACCGAAATAATAACCAACAAAGCTGACTACAATGAATAAGATGCAACTGAAAACCTTCCTTTCCGCCTGTGCGATAGGCCTGTCGCTGTGCGGCCTGCAGGCGTGCCGCGAAGAAACCGGCATCTCCGCCCCGTCGATAGAGAGCGTGTGGACCAACATGAGCACCCAACCCATAGAGCAGGTGGCCTGCGCCTATCCGGGACAAACCATAAGCCTGCGCGGCTCGGGCTTCTCGGGAGTGTCGGTGCTCGATGTGAACGGCATGGAGATAGACCTCACCGAAACGCAAATCTACAACACCGACGCCAGCATCATCATAGCCCTGCCGTCGGACGTGGCCACCACCACCGACACGGGCAACGCCTACCTGAAGGTAACAAACAGTGCCGGCGAGGCGGTGTACGAACCCTTCTACGTCAAGAGGACTTCCGAAAAACCCACCATCTCCAGCTTCTCCAACACCGTGCTTACGGCAGGAAGCACCCTGCGCATAGGCGGCTCCAACCTCGGCGGAGCAACGGAGGTGTACCTGCCGCTGGCCTACGACCAAAAGGTGCAATGCGCCTTCGACACCACGCAGACCAGTTCCGGCACGGAGCTCTACATCATCGTGCCCGACAGCGTGAACTTTGCGCAAGGACAAGTGGAGGTGGTCATGACCAAGACCTACGAAGCCACCGGCGACGAATACGTGGAAAAGGCATATTCCGACCAAACCAATTTCTCTAACTAACCAAAGCAACCGACATGAAACAGAAGCACACATTCACCCTACTGACCCTGCAGCTGCTCGTGGCACTGACCCTGGCATCGTGCGACGAAGCCATCAACGCACCGGTGCTGCCCGATGCGGTGAGCATTGACCTGCCGGAAGCCGTAACCCTCGATGAAGACAAACTCTTCGGCGTGTGGAAAGGCAAACTAAGCTATGGCTACGACAACAACAACTACTTCGAAGAAGAATACTCCATCGAGTTCCAAACCGTTGAGGACGCCGAGGCCGTCTACTCGCACTGGTATACCGATGCCTCTACGGGCATAAGCGACTCGATATGTGACCTGGAGTATACCTACGAGTTCGACGGAGCGACAGTGGTGCTCACGCCGAAGACGACCGCAGCGGCCGCCGGAGCGACCACCATCACCGGCATACACACGGGCAACGAAAAGCTCCTGCTCACCATCGTACACAACGGCATAACCGACTCCATCTGTACGCTGACCCGCTATGGAGACCCCGAACCAAGCATCACCAACGTAAGCCACACACTGCCCGTGGCGGGAGACCTGCTCACGATAACAGGACGCAACCTGCAGAGCGTAGACGGGGTCTTCCTACCGATAACGGGCGGCGAACTGGAAATAACGGACTTCACACCGGGCTCCAAACAAATCAGCTTCACCCTGCCCGAAGCCGACTATGCGCAAGGAAGCATACGACTGCAAGCCCAATCGGCGGGGGTAAACTGCTACTCACCGGCCTACATGTTCTGCTACAACTGCGTGTTCTTCCACAACTTTATCAGCGACGGCTACAGCTCGCCCTACACCGGATCGGAGTTTGAGTACTCCCTGAGCTCGATGGGGACACTGAAAGACAACGCCTACAACCTGTCGTCCGCCAACCTGCCGGAAGGACATTCGCTCCTCCAAGCCCAAGGCATTAACCACCCGGACTCGCTGCTGAGCTTCTACGGTAGCTCGCCCGTGGCCTGGCCGCAGGCTTCAGGGAGCGACGACAAACTGGGCTACCTCCGGTTCAGCTCCGCCGACCGCTTCCAATACGTGCTCGACAACTGCGACGGACTGATAAGCTCGAACACCGCGTGCACCGACCTGGCCATCCAGATGGACCTGTACGTCTACAGCAACGGAACGCCTGAGTGGAACTCGGGATACATCTCCTGGAGGCTCAACAAAGACCGCAGCGCCATAGACGCCGAAATGTCTGCGAACGTGGCAGGATGGGAGAGAGACGAACCCCTCTCCTTCGCCGACGGCTGGCGTACCTACACCATCCCGCTGAGCGCGTTCTCAGTGACCTCCGGCAGCGCAGCCTCCACCATAGGCGGACTGATAGAGCAACTCAAGAGCAGCGACCTGCAAACCATCCTCACGGTGGTGAACTACACGCTCGACGCATCGCACCCCTCGCAGGCACTGGACTCGTTCCAATTCAACATGGCCAACATCCGCCTCGTGCCCTACACCACGCCGGCGAACACCGCCATAGAATAACCCACCCGTGGGGGAAGATGTAGGCGGACATTTTCCCCCACAGGCATTTAAACAAACCCTGCGCACCCGCCGGCCTCCGCCCAAAGCACCGATGCCGCGCGGCGCGCGCCTATTTTCAAACCCATTTTTCCCAAACAACACCATGCGTAACCCCATCCTGATTACCCTGATCGCGCTGCTGGCCTGCACGGGCCTCCGGGCGCAAGTGAAGTGGACGGCCACCTGGGCCACCGCCGTAGAACGCCCGCTCGCCGAGAGCGACATGCCTAACACCCCCCTCACCGACAACGCCCTGCGGCAAGTAATCCGTGTGAGCATAGGCGGGGAAAAGCTGCGCCTGCAGCTCTCCAACGAACAAAGCACACAGCCCCTCGAAATCCGCTCCATCTACATAGCCGACGCCACCGAAGGGCCCGGAATCGACCCCACAACGGCCACCTACCTCACCTTCGGGGGCAGCCGCTCCACCACCCTGCAACCCGGCCAAGCCCTCTACTCCGACCCCGCCCAATACCCCCTCCGGCCCCTGCAACGCCTCTCCATAACCATACACTACGGCCAAACGCCCGCCCAAGCCACCACACACCGCGGCTCGCGCACCCACTCCTACATCATGCTCGGCGAAGCCACCCCCGAAGCCGAATTTCACACCGTGGAAGCACCCGAACACTGGTACTCCCTCGCCGCGCTCGAAGTGGAAGCACCGACATCGACGCGATGCATCGCCTGCATCGGCAACAGCATTACCGACGGACGCGGCAGCACCACCGACGGGCAAGACCGCTGGACCGATGCCCTGGCCGAAGCCCTGAAGGGGCAAGTGGCCGTGCTCAACCTGGGCATAGGAGGCAATTGCGTCATCAGCGGCGGACTGTCGGCACCGGCCTCCGAACGCTTCGAACGCGACATCCTCGCACAGCAAGGCATCACCGACGTGGTCATCTTCCAGGGGGTCAACGACATCGGCAGCATCACGGACGACGGAGCGCGCACCACCCGCATGCTCACCAAGTTCTACCGCCTCTTCGCGAGCCAATGCCGCGAACGCGGGCTGCGCGTGTACGGCGGCACAATCATGCCCTTCAAACACAACCCCTACTACAACCCCACCCGCGAGCAGGCACGCCAGGCAATCAACCGCTGGATACGCACGGAAGGGGAGTTCCACGGCGTGATCGACTTCGACGAGGCAACGGCCGACCCCACCGACCCGGAAGCCCTGCAACCCGGCCTGCACACCGACTGGCTGCACCCCAACCCGGC
>CAYUYS010000153.1:0-4310 GCA_964449415.1 uncultured Paludibacteraceae bacterium
CAGTGGAACGCTGATGCCGAATTGCGGCACGACAACCTCCTCGTCCACATAGACGGTTTGTCCTTGTGATACGGTAATCTTGGCCGAACCGGGCAGGTTATAGTATAACGCGGCCGATTGCTGTTTGACTTTTCTTTTTTGCGGCAAGTATTGTTGCTTGTTGGCTTTTATGCTCAGGAAAATCGGTGTGCCTCCTAAATCATTTATGGGAACAATGCCGCTATGTGTTGAGAAACGTGCCAAGATAGATTGGTTTAGATCGTTGGTAGGGGTTATTTCAATTATTTCCCGTAATGTTTCAGTTGTTGTCTTGCCAATGAACAATTCGCACAATTCCCTTTCTGTCTTGGCCAATTCGTCCAGTACGGTCTGGAACGAAAGCCCGTCAGCCGGCAGTTGATCAACATCGCCGGAAAGGATGTTGATGCGGCTTTCGCGTATGCGGTAAATCTGTTTGGCTGTGCCTTCCGCCATCTTGGCAATGGAGTTGGCGGACATTTGCTCTTCGCCCAAAGGCATGAGAGTGGGGTAGATCGGTTTCGACTCTGTTTCAGGCCGGTTCTTTTCCTGCCGGGAATTGTTTGCAGGGGCATCATCGTTGATTGCGCATAAAATACCTTGTTTGTTCAGGGTCACGTAGCAGTTCAACAGATGCTTGTCCGGTGTGATCTTGTATTTTCTATTCTCGTCAGCAACTGTTTTGGTAAGCAGCCGGATATTTTTTATCGCGTATACGGTTTTGTTTTCCGTTACGACATCCTTTGTGCCCAGATACCGTTCCGAGTATTGATAGAATATGCCGACTTCCTGTGTTTTCTTTTCATATTCTATTTCAAATTCGAGAATTACTTTGGGCATGGCATATACGATAGCGCTTTCGCCCTCCTTGACGGTTTGTGCTTTCACTGCCGAAACCATGCACGTAAAAAGCAGCGCGATAATCGGATAAATGCAAAATCTGTGTTTCATACAATATTATTTTGGTGTTTAACAATTCCAAATATTCCAGGCGGCAATTGCTTGTCCGGTCAGCATGCCCAGACCGTTTACAATATCGCAGCCTTGTTGTTCCGCTTGCTGCAAAAATAGTGTTTTTTCCGGGTTGTAAACCACATCGAACAGCAAGTGTTTCGGCGTGAGGCAATGGTAGGGAATATCGGGGCATTCGTCCGTTTTCGGGAATGTGCCGAGCGGCGTTGCATTGACAATCAGCGTGTGCGTTTCCATGGTTTCCGGCGTCAACCGGCTGTATGTCAGCATATCAGGTTTCGCTGTCCGCGATACGAAAGTGGAAGTTATACCCATTTGCTCCAGACCGTATTTGATGGCTTTGGATGCGCCGCCGGTGCCCAAAATCAGGGCTTTCCGATGCCACGGTTTGATATGCGGGCGTATAGATTCCAAGAAACCGATGACATCCGAGTTGTAGCCTTTCAGGCGTGTTTGGTTGTCGGTTCGGCTGAATTTGATGACGTTGACCGCGCCGATGGTTCGGGCTGTGTCGTCCAGCTCGTCCAAAAACGGAATGATTTGTTCCTTGTAGGGAATCGTAACGTTCAGGCCGGAAAAATCGGTTTGTCCAACAAGTTGTGGGAATTCCCGGATGTTTTCCAATTCGTACAGCCCGTATGTTGCATCGATTTTCTCGTCGGAAAATTTTTGCGTGAAGTATTTTTTTGAAAATGAATGCCCTAACGGGAATCCGATGAGTCCGAAATGTTTCATGTGTGCAAAGGTATTAAAAAAAACGGGATTTTCAGGTTTCCCCGAAAATCCCGTCCGGAATTTATTGCTGTTTGGAAGAAATTACATCATTCCGCCCATTCCTCCGCCCATGGCTGGCATGGCAGGTGCAGGGTTTTCTTCTTTCTTTTCTACGATAACGCATTCGGTTGTCAGGAACATGCCGGCAATGGAGGCCGCATTCTCCAAGGCTACACGCGTAACTTTTGCCGGATCCACAACGCCGGCTGCCAGCATGGCCTCGTATTTGTCGGCACGGGCGTTGTATCCGAAATCGCCTTTGCCTTCACGGACTTTCTGTACCACAACGGCACCTTCTTTGCCTGCGTTGCCTACGATCTGGCGCAAGGGCTCTTCAATGGCGCGTTTTACGATTTCGATACCGGTCTGTTCGTCGTCATTGTCGCCCTTCAGGCTGTTCAAGGCTTCCTGTGCACGTATGTAAGTTACACCGCCGCCCGGTACGATACCTTCTTCAATGGCGGCGCGCGTTGCGCTCAAAGCATCGTCCACACGGTCTTTCTTTTCCTTCATTTCCACTTCGGAAGCAGCTCCGACGTACAGTACGGCCACTCCGCCTGACAGTTTGGCCAAACGTTCTTGCAATTTCTCGCGGTCGTAGTCGCTGGTTGTGGCAGCTATTTGCGCCTTGATTTGTGCAACGCGGTTGGCAATATCTTCCTTGCTTCCAACACCGTTCACGATGGTTGTGTTGTCTTTGTTTACGGTAACTTTTTCGGCGGTTCCGAGCATATCGAGCGTCGCGCTTTCCAGTTTGATGCCTTTTTCTTCGGAAATGACCATGCCGCCGGTCAGGATGGCGATGTCTTCCAGCATTTCTTTTCTGCGGTCGCCGAAGCCCGGAGCCTTAACAGCGCAGATTTTCAATTGGGCGCGCAAGCGGTTTACAACCAGCGTGGTCAAGGCTTCGCTGTCCACGTCTTCTGCGATAATCAGCAACGGGCGTCCTGATTGTACGGCCGGTTCCAGAACGGGCAGCAGTTCTTTCAGGTTGGAGATTTTCTTGTCGTGGATCAGGATGTACGGTTTTTCCATTTCCACTTCCATCGTTTCCGTGTTGGTTACAAAATACGGCGAAATGTAGCCGCGGTCGAATTGCATGCCTTCCACCACATCAATGGTTGTGTCGGTTCCTTTGGCTTCTTCGATGGTGATAACGCCATCTTTCGAAACTTTGCGCATGGCATCTGCAATCAGTTTGCCGATTTCGGCATCGTTGTTGGCAGAAACAGTAGCCACTTGTTCGATTTTATCGTAATTGTCGCCGACAACCTGCGATTGGGCGTTAATGCTTGATACAACGGCTGCTACGGCTTTGTCTATGCCGCGTTTCAAATCCATGGGGTTGGCTCCGGCCGTTACGTTTTTCAGGCCGACGCTAACGATGGCTTGTGCCAAAACGGTTGCGGTTGTTGTTCCATCGCCGGCTTGGTCGCCTGTTTTGCTGGCTACTTCTTTAACCAATTGTGCACCAAGATTTTGCATTGGATCAGCCAATTCAATTTCCTTGGCAACCGTAACACCGTCTTTCGTGATTTGCGGCGCACCGAATTTTTTCTCAATGATAACGTTGCGTCCTTTCGGGCCAAGGGTTACTTTTACGGCATTTGCCAGTTCATCCACGCCTTTTTTCAGTTGGTCGCGGGCTTCAATATTAAATGAAATTTCTTTTGCCATAGTTGTGAAATTATTAATTCGTTATAGTTTTCGGTGGATTATACAATTGCGAGAACATCGCTTTGGCGCATAATCAGGTATTTTTCTCCGTCAAGTTCGAGTTCTGTTCCGGCATACTTGCCATAGAGGACTTGGTCGCCAACTTTCAGGACCATTTCTTCATCTTTGGTGCCGTTGCCAACGGCCAAAACTTCACCTTTCAACGGTTTTTCTTTTGCTGAATCGGGGATAATGATTCCGCCGACTGTCTTTTCTTCTGCCGGTGCCGGTTTAATCAGCACGCGGTCTGCTAATGGTTTTACTTTCATGACTTTATGTTTTTAATTGATCGTTTTGTGTTTGATTTTACTGTACTTTGCTTGCTTCAATTAACAAATTGCCGTTCGCGTCGTAAAGGCGAAGCGTGCGTTTTTTGATGGTGTATTTTGTCACTTTGTTGAACGCTCCGAGAAAGGCATCTTCTATGTGCATGCTTTCTATGCAAAACATTTTTGTAGCACCTGCGTTACCGAATTTGATGATGCCTTTGGCCGGAACTTCGAACGTTGCAAAATAACTGTTGCAGCCGGTTTTTCCGCTTACGCGCTTTTCCTCCCAATTAAAATTCAATGTCGGGGCTTTTTCCGAATGGTTTTCTGTAAAACTCAGGGTGTCGTTAATGCCGGTTACGTTCCACGAACTGTTGAAGTGTTTGGCTGCCATAGTCTTGGAACTGTTGCACGAACCCAAAAACATCAGGCTTGCCAGGAAAACTGCTGATAAAAAGACGCTCTTTTTCATATTGCGACACGAATTTCGTAATGTTTACGCGGCGGCCTCGTTTGCATAATGTGTGCCAAATCCGGATTATGACAATATGGCAGATGTGG
>CAYUYS010000154.1:0-4293 GCA_964449415.1 uncultured Paludibacteraceae bacterium
TTTACACAAATGCTGTCAAACGAGCCTATTTAATTGTTCTCCGGCCGGAGTTGGCGCACTACGGCACCGGCACGCCACATTTCGCTTTCGCGCAGGGCTTTCAGTTCTTCTTCCAGGCCTTCGCGGTAGTTGGGTTTGCTGTTCGTGTCAATGGAGCGTTGGGCTTCGTTGCCGCAGGCCACTTCGTTGTACAGCTTTTCAAATACCGGTTTTACGGCATCGTGGAAGGGTGTCATCCAATCTAGCGCACCGCGCTGTGCGGTTGTGGAGCAGTTGGCGTACATCCAGTCCATGCCTTTTTCCGCGAACAGCGGCATTAGCGACTGTGTCAGTTCTTCCACCGTTTCGTTGAAGGCTTCCGAGGGCGTGTGTCCGTGGGCGCGCAGCACTTCGTATTGCGCAAGGAGCAATCCCTGAATGGCTCCCATCAATGTGCCGCGTTCGCCGGTCAGGTCGGAATACACTTCACGCTGGAAAGTGGTTTCGAACAGGTAGCCGGAACCGACGCCGATACCCAATGCCACAACCCTGTCCCATGCGCGACCGGTGGCATCTTGGAAGATGGCGTAGGAGGAGTTCAGGCCGCGGCCTTGCAGGAACATGCGGCGCAAGGATGTGCCGGAACCTTTCGGGGCAACCATGATAACGTCAACGTCGGCCGGCGGAACAATGCCCGTGCGATCCTTGTACGTGATACCGAAGCCGTGCGAGAAGTACAGTGCCTTGCCGGCTGTCAGGTATGGCTTTATGCGTGGCCACACTTCAATTTGGGCGGCATCCGACAGCAGATATTGGATAATGGTGGCGCGCCGGCACGCTTCTTCTATTTCGAACAGGGTTTCGCCGGGCACCCAGCCGTCGGCCACGGCCTTGTCCCATGTTTTGCCGCCCTTGCGCTGTCCGACAATGACGTTGAAGCCGTTGTCGCGCAGATTCAGCGACTGACCGGGGCCTTGTACACCATAGCCGATAATGGCGATTGTTTCGTTTTTCAGCACTTCGCGTGCTTTTTCCAAAGGAAATTCTTCGCGGGTAACGACATTTTCGTCAACACCGCCAAAATTAATGATTGCCATAATTGTTTTGTTATTCAGTGAAATCTAAAATTCCTTTTGTGCGAGCCATCCGGCATCGCTTTCAAATTCAAGGCGCAAAAGTAGTGTTTTTTTATCAGGCGGACAAATAAATTCGCAAATGGTAACAAGGGTATGTGCATTTATTTCAAATGCTGCCTTTTGTAGCTTGGATTGCTTACATATCGTTACACAGCGTCACTGTGTGGCAAGCCACCACGCCGGCGGTTTCCGTGCGCAACCGGCTGTTGCCCAGCGACACGGGCCTGCATCCTGCCTGCAAGGCTGCTTGCACTTCTGCTTCCGAGAAGTCGCCTTCCGGGCCGATAAGCACCAGCACGTCGCCGCCGCGTTGCACGGCATGTTGCAGCAGCATTTTGTCGCCTTCGTAGCAGTGTGCAATGAATTTCTGGCTTTCCGTGGCCTGTCGGATACAGTCGGCGAAGGGGGTGAGCGGATGCAGCGTCGGGATGTAGGCTTTCAGCGACTGCTTGGCGGCCGAAATCATGATTTTCTCCAACCGTTCCGGTTTGATGGCCTTGCGTTCGGAGAAGCGGCACAGCAGCGGCGTTATTTCGTCGATGCCTATTTCGGTGCATTTTTCCACCATCCATTCCAGGCGGTCCATGTTCTTGGTTGGCGCGATGGCTATGTGCAGCCGGAAAGGCCGTTTGCCTACGTCGTGCGAAGCGGACAGTATTTCAAACTCGCAGTGCTTGGGGTGCGGGTTGGTGATGCGGGCTTCGTAGGTGCCGCCTACGCCGTCGGTCAGCAGGATTTTGTCGCCTGCGCCCAGGCGGAGCACCTTGACGCAGTGTTGCGATTCTTCGTCGGGCAGATAGTGCCGTTCGGCTATGTCGGGTACGTAAAACAAGTACATGGTCGGTAAAATCAGTTTTGCGGGCGTTATAAAACCGAAAATTTGCACAGGCGGTCCGGACTGCCTGTACAAATTCTCTGCGTGACCGGTTGGTTGTTTCCTTATTTCAACACATCCACGCTGCGTTTCACGAACGATGCGAGGGCTTCGCCTTTCAGCATGTTGCCGGCCAGCAAGGCGATGTCAATCAGCTGTTTCAGCTTGTCGTTGCCTGCGGCGAAGGCTTGCCATATTTCCTTGCGGTCTTGTTTTATTTTCGCAATGGCTTTGGTCAGGTCTTCCACTTTGGCTTTGTCCTCCGCGGGAATATCTTCCTGTTTCTTGTCTTTTTGTGCGGCTTTCAGCGTGTCTTCTTCGGCCTGTTTGGCTGCCAGTTCCGTGTTGAGCGGCGCGAGTTTTTCGGCGCAGGCCGTTTCCTGGGCGTTCAGGATTTCCGTAATCAGCGGGTGGGCCGTGTTGACAACCACGTTGTAGGAGTCGGGCATTTCGCCGTAGAAGCTCATCATGCCGCCCTGCAGTGCCGACATTTCCTTCATGCGGCGCATGAATTCGTTGCGGGTGATGAACAAGGGCAGCGCGTCGGCGTTCACGTTTTCGAACGTTACGGTGAAGTTGGCCTTGTCCATGGCGGGCAGCTGCGAGCTGAATGCCGCTTCCAGAGCTTCTTTCTGAGCGTCGGTCAGCGTTACCCGGTTGTTGTCGTCTTCTTTCTTGATGAGGTTTTCAATCACGTCGCTGTCCACGCGCACGAAACGGGTCTTGTCGAACTTCTGCTCCAGTTGGCTGACAACATGCACGTCCAACTGGCCGTTCATGAGCAGCACATCGTAGCCTTTGTCCTTGGCGCGTTGAATGTAGGAATATTGCGCATCCACGTCGTTGGCGTACAGGTAAATCAGGTCGCCCGATTTGTCTTTCTGGTTGCCTTCTACCAGTTTTTTGTATTCCTCGAAGGTGAAGAATTTCTTGTCCACGTTGCACAGCAGCGCGAATTTCTCGGCGCGTTCGTAGAATTTTTCGTCGCTCAACATGCCGTATTGGATAAAGAGCTTGATGTCGTCCCATTTGGCCTCGAACTGCGCGCGGTCGTTCTTGAATATTTCCGCCAGACGGTCGGCCACTTTCTTGGTGATGTGGCTCGATATTTTCCGGACGTTGCCGTCGCTTTGCAGGTAGGAACGCGACACGTTCAGCGGGATGTCGGGCGAGTCGATAACGCCGTGCAGCAGGGTCAGGTATTCGGGCACGATGTTTTCCACCGAGTCGGTTACGAACACTTGGTTGCAGTACAGTTGGATTTTGTTGCGCTGCAGGTCGATGTTGTTTTTGATTTTCGGGAAATACAGGATGCCGGTCAGGTGGAACGGGTAGTCCACGTTCAGGTGGATGTGGAACAGCGGTTCTTCGGCCATTGGGTACAGTTCGTGGTAGAAGGCCGTGTAGTCTTCCTCTTTCAGGTCGGCGGGTTTGCGCGTCCAGGCCGGTGTGGTGTTGTTTATGACGTTGTCCTCGTCGGTGTCCACCTGTTTGCCGTCTTTCCATTCTTTCTTTTTGCCGAAGGCGATTTCCACCGGCAGGAACTTGCAGTATTTGTTCAGCAGTTCCTGGATTTTGCCCTCTTCGAGGAATTCTTTGGTTTCGTCGTCAATGTGCAGCACGATGTCCGTTCCGCGATCGGCCTTGATGGTTTCCTCCATGCTGTATTCGGGGCTGCCGTCGCAAGTCCAGTGCATGGCCTTGGCATCTTCCTGCCACGATTGCGTGAAGATTTCCACCTTTTTGCTGACCATGAAGGCCGAGTAGAAGCCCAGACCGAAATGGCCGATAATGGCGTGTGCGTTGTCCTTGTACTTTTTGACAAATTCTTCCGCGCCCGAAAAGGCTATCTGGTTGATGTATTTTTCTATTTCTTCGGCAGTCATGCCCACGCCGCGGTCGGATATGGTCAGTGTGCCTTTTTTCTTGTTCACCGACACCTGTATGCGCAGGTCGCCCATTTCGCCTTTGAATTCGCCGTTCGAGGCTATGGTTTTCAACTTTTGGGTGGCATCCACCGCGTTGGAAATGAGCTCACGCAGAAAAATCTCGTGGTCGCTGTACAAGAATTTTTTAATCACGGGGAATATGTTGTCGCTTGTTACCCCAATATTTCCTTTTGCCATAATTGTGTATGTATTATTGTGTTATTGTATTTTTTTCGGAAAAAAATCCGGTGGCGCTCTTCAAAACGAGTGCCATTTGGCGCGGGCTGTCAAAATGTCAGTGCTTCCCGCCGGAATTGCATTATCCGAGCCCCCGACAGCACAAGTTCTGCAGAAGAAGCGCCATCCGAGCCCCCGA
>CAYUYS010000155.1:0-4229 GCA_964449415.1 uncultured Paludibacteraceae bacterium
TTTGCTCCTGCCCGTTTGCAAAAATAATAAAAAAACCGGTTTACAAGAAAATGTCTGTCGAATCCCGGATTTTGTCTGTGCGCTGCCAATTTTGACTTGCTTTCGTTGGTTACACGCACGCCATGCGGCACTCGCAAGGATGGCGCAGTGGCGCTTTTGCCGGACAAATTTGTTTGTGTATCTTTGTGCTTCGAAAAAAAGCGAGCATGGGAATTGTCGTACAACAGAGTATCAAAGGGACGGTCGTGAATTATGCCGGTATGTTTATCGGCTTTTTGACGACCTTTTTCGTGCTGACCCATTTCCTTACGCAGGAGGAAATCGGTTTGACGCGCGTCCTGATTGATGCGGCTACCTTGCTGGCCGGTCTGGCGCAGCTGGGCACGAACGGCTCTGCCATGCGCTATTATCCGTATTTCAAGTCTGATGCCGACAAGGACCACGGCTTTTTTTTCTGGACGGTTTTTGTGCCGTTCGTGGGTTTCCTGATTTACGGCATCGTGTTCCTGCTGGGCAAGGAAGGCATTTGTTCGGCTTTTTCGGAAAATTCCTCGCTGTTTGTCGATTACTATTACTTCATTTTCCCGCTCGGTTTTTCGTTGCTCTACATGGGCGTTTTCGACACCAACGCGAACCTGCTGATGCGCATTGTCGTGCCCAAATTTATCCGCGAGGTGATTGTGCGGGTCTTGTCGTTGGTGGTTTACTTGCTGTATGCATTCGATGTGCTGTCGCTGGACGGCTTCGTGC
The DNA here is from genome assembly GCA_964449415.1 of uncultured Paludibacteraceae bacterium. Lineage (GTDB taxonomy): Bacteria > Bacteroidota > Bacteroidia > Bacteroidales > Paludibacteraceae > CALUNA01. Next base: position 751 of record CAYUYS010000155.1, read on the forward strand.
TGGCGTTCTGTGCGGTTTATGTGGTGGCTACCTTGCTGGATATTGCCTATCTGTTCTCCTTGAAACGGGTTTCTTTCAAGCCCGATCTGAAGTTTATATCCAAGTCGTTGCGGCGCGACTACCTGCGCTATACGTTTTATGTGTCTACCTACGCCATTATCGCGACCATCGCGCCGAGTATCAATACGTTTTTCATCAGTGCGCAAATGGGCCTGGCCTACACCGGCATTTACACGATAGCCAACTACATGGTTACGCTTATCGAGGCGCCTTACCGCTCGTTGGGTGCTATTTCGCTGCCGCAAATTTCCCAGACGGTCAAGGATAGGGATTTCGTGCATGCCAACCGGTTGAGCAAAAACATTTCCAAGCATCAGTTCTTGGTTGCCACGATGATATTTTTTGCCATTTGGACGAATATAGACCTTATTTTCGCCTTGCTGCCTAACGGCGAGAATTATGCTGCCGGCAAGTGGGTGGTGCTGATTTTGGGTGTGCAAAAGATATTTGCTTCGTCGCTGAGTGTCGGTTTTTCCGTGCTGGGCTATTCCAGATACTATTATTCTTTTTTGTTCTTTTCGGTCGTGCTCACCGTTACGGCCATCGTGTTGAACAACCGGTTTATCCCGCTATGGGGAATAACGGGTGCCGCATTGGCTACCTTTGTGGCCAATCTGGTGTATTTTTCCATGCTGATAGTTTTTATATTCTGGAAATTGCGTATTTTTGTGCTGTCGCGGAAACACGCGTCCAGCCTGATGGTGGTGTTGTGCATGTTCGCTGCCGCTTATGGGTGGCAACTCTTCGTGACACCTCTCTTCGGCCGTTTGCCGTGGCCGGCTGAATACGGTCTGCTGCTCGATGGCGTGCTAAAAACCGGTTTGCTGATGTCGGGCGGCTTGGTTGCCGTGTATAAGCTGCATATCTCGGACGAAATCAATGAAATCATTCGCGGACTGTTGTCCCGCTTGCATATCAAATAAAGTATGAACAAACAGATTATTTACAAGTACGCGCCTTATGTGGTTGCTTTGGTTGTTTTCATTTTGATTGTCGTGTGGTATTGCTCGCCCATGTTGTCGGGCAAGGTGCTTTACCAGCCGGACCTAAACAACTGGAGAGGCATGGCGCAAGAAGTTCTGGAATACAAGGAAAAAACGGGGGAAACAAGTTATTGGACCAACTCCATGTTTGGTGGCATGCCGACGTATCAGATCTCGAGCGAACCGCCCTCACGTGCGTGGCTGAAAGCGATTTCGCAGATTCCGTACACGGTGTTCCCATCGCCTATGGTTACGCTGTTGGGCTATTTTATAGGCTTTTTCATCATGCTGCGGGCCTTTGGCGTGAACAAATGGCTGTCCATTGCGGGAGCTATCGCCATAGCCCTGTCATCTTATTTTTTCATTATTGTGGCGGCCGGGCATAATACCAAAGGACTGACGCTCGGTTATCTTGCGCCTGTCATTGGCGGCTTTTTCCTGATTTTCCGCAAACGGTATTTCTGGGGCATTTCGCTTACCATGCTGTTTACGGCCCTTGGCTTTATGCTGCATCCGCAAATGTCATATTACATCATGTTGATGCTGGCGGTGTTCGGTATTGCGGAAATTGTGATACACGTCCGTGAAAAGCGCGTGCGCGATTTGGTGGTAGGCGTGCTGCTGTTCGCTGCTGCTTGGGCGGTCGGCATCGGGACGGGTTACAGCACCTTGCGGGCCAATATGGAATACATGAAGGAAACCATGCGTGGCGGGCATTCGGAAATAGAAAAAGTGGACGAGCGGCAAAACAACTCGTCGGGCCTGAGTTTGGAGTATGCTACCCAGTGGAGCTACGGCATAGCGGAAACGTTCACGTTGATGATTCCCGATTTCATGGGTGGTTCGTCCCACTATCCCGTAGGAAAGGATTCCGGCATTTATGAGGAAATGGTGGCGCAAGGCGTTCCGTCCCGCAACGCGGAAGCTTTTTGCCGGGCCCTGCCGATGTATTGGGGCGACCAGCCTTTTACATCCGGGCCTGTCTATGTGGGTGCCATCGTCTGCTTCCTGTTTGTGTTGGGTCTGTTTTTGGTCAAAGGGCCTTACAAATGGGCGTTGTTGGCGGCCACGCTCTTTTCCATATTCCTGTCGTGGGGACACAACATGATGTGGCTTACAGAGCTGTTTTTCAATCATTTTCCCCTATACGACAAATTCCGCGCGGTATCGTCCATTCTTGTGGTGGCCGAAATTACCATGCCGCTGCTGGGATTCCTGGCCTTGAAGGCTATTATGGAAAAGCAGGCCGCCCGTGAGGATGCGTTGCGTGCCATTTACTATGCTGCCGGCATAACGGGCGGTTTGTGCCTGTTGCTGTGGATGTTCGGCGGCTCGCTGTTCGATTTCCGCGGGGCGGGCGATGGGCAAATGTTTGCACAGTTGCCCGACTGGCTCTCGGAAGCGATTGTGGCCGAACGAGCCGCCATGTTGCGTGGCGATGCGTTGCGCTCATGGGTATTCATCTTGCTTGGAGCCGGCGCCTTGTGGCTGTATGTACAGGAAAAACTGAAAGCCGGAATGTTCACGGCCTTGCTGGGCGTGTTGCTGCTGGCTGACATGCTGCCGGTGAACAAGCGGTTTTTCAACGACGACAATTTTGTCCTGCCCAAGGATCACAAAAGCTATTTTGCCATGCAGCCTTACGAAAAACAGTTGTTGGCCGACCCGGATCCCCATTTCCGTGTCATAAACATGGCAACCAACACTTTCAACGATGCGCGTACATCCTACTACCTCAAATCGGTAGGCGGTTATCACGGTGCCAAGTTACGCCGCTACCAGGATATTATTGACCAACACATTACCCAAAACAACATGGCGGTATTGAACATGCTCAACACGAAATATTTTATCGTACCGGGCAACGACCGGCAGCCGGTTATTTTGCCAAACCCCGATGCTTTGGGTAATGCGTGGTTTGTGGACAAGGTTGTGCCTGTCGATACGCCGCTGGAAGAAAGCGAGGCCTTGCGCACGCTCGATTTGGCAACTGCAGCCGTTACCGACAAGCAGTTTGCCGGACAAGTGGCCGCGCTTGAAACCTCCGCCGATTCCACCGCGAGCATTGTCCTGACAAGTTACGCACCCAACCGTCTGGAATACGCCACGCAATCGGCTCTGACCAAAACGGCCGTATTTTCCGAGATATACTATCCGCACGGCTGGCAGGCATACATAGACGGGCAGCCGGCAGACCATTTCCGCGTAAACTACATTTTGCGCGCCATGGACATACCTGCCGGCAAACACACCGTTTGTTTCGAGTTCCGCCCGGATGCCATATACAAAGCGGATCGTTTGTCTTACCTGTTCATTTTCATTATGTATGGCAGCATTATTGGTTTTATGGTGTACAGCATCTGGAAACGCCGTACTGACCGGCAGAAGAAAGCAACGATGCCTCACGAATCCAAGCCATAAATCTGTCCGGACAAG
>CAYUYS010000156.1:0-4187 GCA_964449415.1 uncultured Paludibacteraceae bacterium
TTACTATGTTTGTCTGACAAGCCATACGCTCTCATTTAATTCAACCAACGGGTATCATCGGATGAAACAAGGCCACTTCCCGAAGGAAAAGCAGCCTTGCTTATTTATTTTCACAACGTTGCATGTCAAACCAAGCGGCGGATCAGATCTTCCGTTTCGCCATAAAGCATGTGGATAACGGGAATTTCTATCATGGTGTATGCACCTGCTGCCATTTTCATGGTTGCACGGGCGCATGCCACAAGCACCTGCGCGGTCAGAGCCGGATTGTTTATTTTCATGTTGAATTCAAACAGTTGGTTTTGGGTTGCGCCGGAAACTCCCTTACGAACCAAATGAACACCGTGTCCCATATCTTGCAGGGCATCCACATCGTCTACCTGTATCACATGTGTTTCATCTTTGACAAAATACGCATCCGACTTTATGGCATTTGCTACCTGCTCAAAGTCATAGCCGTCCTCGATTTCCACATATACCATGCGGCGGTGTATGCTTGTGCCCAACGGTATGGTCATGGAAAGTGCCTTTTTTACTCCCTTGACAGCCTTTACCGCCACTGTGTGTCCCATGCTCATTCCGGGCCCGAAGTTCGTGTAAGTAATTCCCTTGGGCGCGGCTGCTTCCAACAAAGCACGCACCATAGAATCAGATCCGGGATCCCAGCCGGCCGAAATCACGGCTACCGATCCATGCTCTTTGGCTATGGGCATGAGTTCGCCGCGCAAGTCCCAAATATCGCCGTGAATATCGTAACTGTCGACCGTATGAATACCCAAAGCCAATATCTGTTTGGCATATTCCGGCACGCTACGTGTCGGCGTACACAAGATGGCGACATCTACATCCTGTAATTTCTTGATATCATCCACAACAAGATAACCGTGCAGTTCTTCAGGAAGTTGTTGCAAGGATGATGTACGACGGACAATGCCGGCAACTTCAAAATCCGGCGAGGCTGTAACGGCCTCCAATACTGCTTTTCCGATATTACCATATCCTACAATGGCGATTCTATTCTTTTTCATATCTCACTTTTTTATTCAAATGCTCCCATTAATAACATATTCACTTCCCTTTGGCTCAGGAAACGATATTTGCCGCGAGGAAGGTTTTTCTTTGTCAGCCCGGCGAAGAAAACACGGTCGAGCCGAATAACCTTGTAGCCCACTTTCTCAAACATGCGGCGAATAACCCTGTTCTGCCCCGAATGGATTTCGATGCCCACTTGCTTCAGATCGTTCTCCTTTATGAATTCAATGGCATCTGCCTTAACAAGTTCATCATCGAGCATAACTCCCGACATCAAGGTATTGTAAGCATCCATGCTCAAATCCTTATCCAAGGTTGCATGATAGATTTTTTTCTTCTCAAATTTGGGGTGAGTCAGCCTCGCTGCCAAATCACCATCGTTTGTAAACAGCAATACGCCCGTTGTGTTCCGATCCAGCCGTCCCACAGGATATATCCGTTCGCTGCATGCGTTCCGCACCAGATCGAGCACGGTTTTGCGTGCATGTGTATCTTCTGTTGTGGTCACACAGTCTTTGGGTTTGTTCAGAAGCAGATATACCTTCCGTTCTGACCGTACCGGCTGATTGTGGAACATGACTTTGTCTGTTGGCAACACTTTGGTTCCCAGTTCCGAAACGACCACATCATTTACGCTTATGACGCCTGCCCGAATAAATTCGTCGGCTTCGCGACGCGAGCAAATGCCTGCATTGGCCAGAAATTTATTTAACCGAATCGGTTTGTTCGGGTCTACTTCCCGCTTGTATTCCGCAGGCCGTTTGGCTGCAAAATTCGGATCGTAGTTTCCGTTACGCGGCATGCGGGGACGTTTGTTGTCAGTGGTTCGATAATTCCCGTTGCGCGGACGTCCATAACCCGAATCGTGCGATTCGTTTACATTTCCATACTCTTTTTTTCTGTGGTCAAACGATGAAAACGAGTTGTTGTTCCATTCTGTTTTTTTGCGTGTTTCATACCTTTCCCCGTTCCGTTTTTCGAATCGGTTGTAGCGATTCGGACGGTCACCTCCGCTTGTGCGGTTTGGAGAAAAGTTCGTCGGTCGGTCTGATCTGTAGATCGGTTCGCCCTGTTTAAGGATTTTTACCCTGACGCGTCCACTTTTTTTACCATCGCGGTTGGCATTCATTCTTCCTCCCGAAGAACCCTGCCCATGTGCATTGTCTAACATATTGTTGTGTTCATTTGGTTTATTCTATGGCCCATTTCAGGTAGACGGCTCCCCAAATAAATCCTGCTCCGAACGATGTCAAAACGATTTTGTCGCCTTTCTTCAGTTTGGCCTGATTTTCCCAGAGGCACAGCGGAATACTTGCGGCCGATGTATTCCCGTATTTCTGGATATTGATAATGACACGTTCTATAGGCATTTCTGTCGAACGGGCAACAGCGTCGATAATGCGTATGTTTGCCTGATGCGGCACTAACCAATCAATATCGTTTATGGTCAGGTTGTTCTTTTCCAGCAATTCTTTGCACACATTCGACATATCGGAAACGGCATGTTTAAACACATGTTGTCCTTCCTGATAAACGTAATGTTCGCGACGGTCTACCGTTTCGTGAGATGCCGGACTAAGCGAGCCGCCCGCTTTCATGTGGAGGTGAGTGTAGCCCACGCCATCGGTGTGCATAATGTAGTCCATGATTCCCAGATCCTCGGTAGTGCCTTCAATCAACGCAGCAGCTGCACCATCTCCAAAGATTGCACAAGTTTCTCGCTGTTGATAATCAACGATAGCCGACATCTTTTCTGCTCCAAGAACAATGACTTTCTTGCACTGCCCGCTTTTTATATAACCGTCGGCAATGGTCAGACCGGTTATGAAACCGGAGCATGCTGCCTGAATGTCAAATGCAAAGGCATTTTTCATCTTACAGCCGTAAGCAACCTTTGATGCCGTGGACGGAAGAACGTTATCGGATGTCGAGGTTGCACAAATCAAAAGATCAATCTCCTCGGGTTTGGCACCGGTTCTTTCAAGCAGATCTTCAATCGCTTTGATACCCAGATAAGATGCTCCCAGATGCGGGTCTTTCAGGAGATGGCGTTCTTTTATGCCGATGCGTGTCGTGATCCACTCGTCGCTTGTGTCCACCATCCGGCTCAGCTCGTCGTTGGTTAATATATAATCAGGGACATAGCCCCCGATTCCCCTGATCACAGATTTGATAGTTGTCATCGTTATCGTTTTGCTTTGTTGAAAGATAAGCCCTAAATTTGAAGTTTAGGGCTTGTTGCGGTCTGCAGAAAATTTATGCAGTAGCTAAACTCTCAATAGCTAACTTACCTCTGTAATACCCACATTCACCGCATACGGTGTGATAAATGTGCATTGCACCGCAATTTGGACATACAGCCAAAGTGGGTGCCACAGCCTTGTCATGGGTTCTTCTTTTTGCTGTTCTCTGATGAGAATGTTTTCGTTTAGGATGTGCCATTTTTTTATGTTTTAAGTTATATAAATTGCTAACCGAAATATTCGAAGTTAGTGTTCATCTTCATCGTTCAATATATTCAAGAGCCTGTTCCAGCGCGGATCAGCCATAGGCTTTTTGTCCGTCGTATCATCGTCGAAGCCAAAATCCACATCATCGTCTTCATCTGTTGCCTGATATGCCATGTGCTTTTTTAGCTTGGTTGCCATGGTCTTGTTACACATGCCGGGCGCGTGCACATGCTTAATGGGGATGGCCAATGCTATCATCTCGTACAAGAACCAAGCTACATTGAGTGTTCCATCGCTTTCAGGCACGAGCATCACATCTCCTTCTTCGCCGTAATCCGGACCGAACTTCACCTGCAGCGTATCCTTTGCTGCAATCGGCAGTTCCATATCATCCAAACAGCGGTCGCACGGGACAAGGATCGCACCATTGACTTCAAAAAACACACTAAAGAAATCCTGAAGAACCGTTATTTTCACTTGAGCGGCCAGCTTCCCTTTTTGTACTTCCGGGTTATCTATCTTTTTAAAATACTCCTCATCCAGTTCATATTCAAAAAGATGCGTCCCTGCTGCCAAGCGCTTTAAATCTATGTTATAAGACTCAAATTTCGACATCTTCAGGTCTCTCTAAAGCCGCGCAAAGGTACAAAAAAAAGAGTGACTACAAAAGATTTTCTGATATTTTTCTGTTTTTCAGCTCTCTTT
>CAYUYS010000157.1:0-4185 GCA_964449415.1 uncultured Paludibacteraceae bacterium
CCCGTGTGTGAACGATACCCGGCTCGTTCATTGTGCGTCCCGGCATGTTATTTCAGCAAATCGGGCCGCAGCCGCTGCGTGCGCTCTATGGATTGTTGGTGCAGCCATTCTTCTATTTTTGCCTGATGGCCGGACAGCAGGATGTCCGGCACTTTCCAACCTTTGTATTCTGCAGGCCGCGTATAGACCGGCGGTGCGAGCAGGTTGTCCTGAAACGAATCGGAGAGGGCGGAGGTCTCGTCGCCGATGGCACCCGGAATCAGCCGGACAATGGCATCGGTCATGATAGCCGCGGGCAGTTCGCCGCCGGTCAGCACGTAGTCGCCAATGGTGATTTCGCGCGTGATGAGATGTTCGCGAATCCGATGGTCAATGCCTTTGTAATGCCCGCAAAGTATCATGAGGTTCTCGGCCATGGAGTAGTTGTTCGCCATTTTCTGCGTGAAAGGTTCCCCGTCGGGCGAGGTGTAGATGATTTCGTCGTATTCCCGTTCGCTTTTGAGTTTGGAAATCACTCGGTCCACCGGCTCTATTTGCAGCACCATTCCGGCACCGAAACCGAAGGCATAATCGTCTACGCGCCTGTGTTTGTCAAGCGTGTAGTCGCGCAGGTTGTGCACGTGTATTTCGGCAATGCCCTTGTCGCGCGCCCGTTTCACAATGGAATGGTTCAGCGGACTTTCCAACAATTCCGGTACGGCACTGATAATGTCTATTCTCATTTGTTTGTTCGGTAAATGTTCTGCTTCGTTTGTTTTAGGGTACGGGATCGTAACCGCTTCCGCCCCAGGGATGACAACGGGCAATGCGTTTTACGCCCAACCACAGGCCTTTGAAAACCCCGTGTTTGTGCACGGCTTCCAGCATGTATTGCGAGCAAGTAGGCGTGTAGCGGCAACTTGCAGGCAACAAGGGCGAAATGCACCAGCGGTAAAAATAGACCGGCATCAGCACGATGGTCTGTATACATTTTTGCAGACAGGCCGCAAGGTTATTTGTTTTACGGTTGTTGGCTCTGCCCTCCATGCGCTTTTTCTGCTTGTGCATTTGGTGTGTGTTGTGCTATGTGTTGCAATCCTTTGATCATGGCTTTTTCTACCGCGGCAAAACGAGTATCCGCCGGTCCTGTGTAGCAACACACGATGTATATTCCGTTGCGCTGTCCTTCATTTTTCCCTAACACATATTGGTTCAGACGATAAGCCTCGCGCATAAGCCGTTTCAGGCGGTTGCGCACGACGGCCCGCTTGAAACGTTTTTTCGGAGCGCTTACCATAATGCGCGTTTCCGGCTGCTCCACAGGCAAATAGCGGAACAGCAACGGGTAGTACATGCAGGTTTTCCCTTGTGTAAAAACCCGGTTGATACCGTCCCTGCTGCATAGCTTTTCGGCTTTTGGAAACTTGAATGGCGGCATTACGTGCGTGCTTTCTTTTGCTTATGACATTTCCCGAACTAAAAAAACAATCCCAAAAGTAGCAAAGAAAATGCACTTCCGAGATTGCCTTGTAACTTCAAAACGATATTGCGGCTGTCTTTTGCCGGTTTTATTTGCGTGCCTTCTTGTGGTTTTCCTTGATGTAGGCATCCAAGGCCATGGTCATGGACGGATATTGGGGTGTCGGCACCTCTATATCCAAGCGCAGGTTTGCATTTCGGACGGCCTGCGCCGTAGCTGCTCCAAAGCACGCAATGATCGTTTCTCCCTGTTCGTAATCCGGAAAGTTCTTCAGCAGCGATGCGATTCCTGACGGACTGAAAAAGATCAGCATGTCATAATCGAAAGGCTCATCTTTCGTGAAATCGTTGCTTACCGTGCGGTACATGACGGCCCGGTCTATGTTTATGTTGTGCTGATGGAACATGTCCATCATTTCCTGCTGATGCACATCGGACACCACAATCAAAAACTTCTCCGTGTTGTGCTTGGCCATGATGGGTACCAGATCGGGCATTTTGCCGCTCGGCCCGTAAAAAACCTTGCGCTTCCGGTATTGGATGTACTTTTGGAGATAGAGCGCAATGGATTCGGACACACAGAAATATTTCATGGTTTCCGGAACGGTCAGACGCATTTCTTCGCACAGACGGAAAAAGTGATTAATGCCGTGGCGCGCATTGAAAACGATGGCCGTATGATCCAGTATCGATACTTTCTGCTGACGAAATTCTTTCGCGCTAATAGGTTCTACCTTGATAAAAGGACGGAAATCTATTTTGACGTTGTATTTGTCAATAATGTCGAAGTAGGGAGATTTCTCGGAACTCGGCTTTGGTTGGGATACCAGTATTTTTTTGATTTTCAAAACGTAAGACTTTTATTTGTAGAACGTTATGTACATATCTTTAACACGAAAATTAATCCGGAAACGGGAAAAATTTCGAGTGCGCAAAGGTACAACATTATGTAAAACAAAGCCAATGTTTTGTGAAAAAAAAGCTGAAAAAGTTTCACAAGAAGTATAATGATTGCGAATAATGTATTTACAATCAGTAGAATGTACGGTATTTCAATGAATTTTTCAGGAACATAGATGTATACAATCAGGATAGGGAACAGCAGCAGGCAATACGCACTCAGAATCTGGAAATAGGTTTTTATCCATAGCTCGGTATTCGGATTCCGGTGAGAAAAAACGAAAGACAGCAGCTTCAGAATGAGGACTTTAATCAAGAAAAACAAACCGATGAACACAACATACCGGAGCATGGTCATGATTTGGAAAGGCGTGTTTTCCTGTTGCAGGAGTACTTGGACGCTCAAGGCAAGAACGCCCAACTGGAACACGAAGAACAGACTTTGTGCCCATGGGTTTTGCAGCGTGGTTTTGGTGAAAATGCTGTTTCGCCGCTTGATTTTGAAGGAAATGTTGAAACTTCCCGGAATGGTGTAATCGTCCATGCAATGTATCAGCAACAGCAGGAAAGCCAAACCGATGAGCATCCAGTTTACCCACAGTTCTGTTGCCGGAAGCGATGGTATGGGAATGCCGGGAAAACCGCCGGCGTATGTCTGTACATCCGCAAATGTGCTTGTCGGTAAATATGTCAGGGCAGGGAATATCATATCTTATATGGCAGCAAGTTTTTTCTGATTTTTGTCCCATTTCGGCGCATGCCGGAGTGCGTCCAGTACCTCTTCGGCACGAGTCACCACCGTCCACATGTCCGCGTGCACGGGACGCATGAATTTTTCCTGTATGGCCTGCCTGAGCATGAGCAGCAAGGAGTCATAATATCCGTTTATGTTAACAATGACCACAGGCTTTGTTGTGAGCCCGAGTTGTTTCCATGTGAGTATTTCCAGCAGTTCTTCCAGCGTTCCGATGCCGCCGGGCAACGCTACTGCCGCATCCGACAGCTTGGCCATGGTGGATTTGCGCTCGTGCATGTCTGCGGTTACGATCAGCTTGTCCACATGTTCATTGTGCCAGCCGGCTTCCACCATAAAGCGGGGAATAACGCCGGTTACGCGCCCGCCGTTTTGTTTCACGGAATCGGCTATCGCGCCCATGACACCTATGCCGCCGGCACCGTAGATTAATTCTATGCCGTTTTGTGCCAACAGTTTGCCTAATTTTTCTGCTTCATCAAAAAAACGGCGGTCGGCTTGCGAACTGGAACCGCAATAGACACATACGCGTTGAGGATAGCTTACTTCATTCATGAAACGTCGAAAAATATTGCGCAAAAATACAGTTTTATTTTGATGGACGGAAAAAAAAAACTACTTTTGCGCCCGATTTAGTCAGCCTGTCTCATGGTGTAACGGTAGCACTACAGATTTTGGTTCTGTCTGTCGAGGTTCGAATCCTCGTGAGACAACAGCTTTGAGAAGCCGGTAGCGATTTTCGTTGCCGGTTCTTTTTTTATGCCTCCGTTTCGGCTTTTGACATGATGCATTGGCAACCCAAGCAGCGATAGTATTGCCGCCGGACTTGCCCGGAAAGCCCTGATGCAGCAGCGGATGGCAAATACGTGCGTTTAAACTGACAAATTTTGCACATGGCATTGCGAGTTGTGTCCGTACTTTTGTGCTTGAAACATAATACACAAGAGATATGAAAACACAAAATTACTTGAAAACACGTTTTTGCCTGCTGCTGATGGCGGCCGCGTTTGCTGTGATGACGGCAACAGCCTCTACAAAAGTGCAGGTATGGGATTTTGGCGCAGAACAGTTTG
>CAYUYS010000158.1:0-4160 GCA_964449415.1 uncultured Paludibacteraceae bacterium
TTTTTCAATACTCCCGGCCTTCGTACTTGCTGATGGCAGCACGCCACGCAGTTGAAATGGTTTTCGAGGTGTTTGTGTTAAAATCGAAACCGACCATAACGGTTTTGCACAAGCATTTGACACGATGGGTCTTGGCGCAAATAATCCGTTGTATCATAGTAAGGCTCTTGTTTCCAATGGCAGTGACTGTGGTTTGTACAAGAATCTCATCCTTCAGAAAAACAGGTTCAACAAAATCGACTTCTGCATGGGCAATAACAATGTCAATCTCCTCCTGAGGCACTTGGCGCCCATGAACAGCATCAAAATAACCCGTTTTACCCAAATCATAAAAGTTGAAATAAACCGAGTTATTGACATGGCCCAGGCCATCCACATCATTGAAACGCAACTGTACGGGAATACTATGTTTAAAAACCAACTCTTCCATAAAAATGATATTCTAAAAAAACCGCTGCAAAGGTAGATTTTTTCCCGCAAAAAAACAGTATCTTTGCCCAAGTGAAAACAGCAATGTCGTAATAATTGATAATCAGACTATTATGAATTGGTTCGAATGCAAGATAAAATACGAGAAAACCATTGAAGAAGGCAATATTGTCAAAGTAAACGAGTCGTATCTGGTCGATGCCTTGAGTTTTACGGAAGCGGAAGCGCGGATCGTGGAGGAAGTAAAGCCGTTCGTTACCGGCGAGTTTGAAGTGGCCAACATCCGCAAAGTGAAAATCACGGAAATGTTCCCGAATCCGAACGGAGACAAGTGGTATAAAGCCAAGGTGATGTATGTTACTGTTGATGAAGAAAAAGGCGTGGAGAAACGCACTGCCAATTTCATGTACGTGCAAGCAAAAGACATAAAAGATGCGCTTGCCGGTCTGGCAGAGGGCATGAGACATTCGTTGGTCGATTATGAAATTGTTTCATTAAACGAAACGGCGTTGTTGGACGTGTTTCCGTATCAACCTGTTTCTGTGGAGACGAATCCCGTATCTGTGGTTGCCGAATAACCGTTTTTATGTATGATAACTGAAAATCTACGTAACATACGGGCGCACATTCCGGAGCGTGTCGCGTTGGTGTGTGTGTCAAAATTTCATTCCAAAGATGACATTATGGAAGCCTATCGTTCCGGCGAGCGCATTTTTGGAGAGAGTAGGGTGCAAGAGTTGTGCGACAAATATGCCGATTTGCCGAAAGACATTCGTTGGCATTTTATCGGGCACTTGCAGACCAACAAAATCAAATATATCGTGCCCTTTGTGGAACTTATACACGGCGTGGATTCGTTCAAACTCCTGAGTGCCATTGATGCGGCTGCATCGAAAGCCGGGCGTGTTGTGAACTGCCTGCTGCAAATGCACATTGCCCGTGAAGAAACCAAATTCGGATTTTCTGCCGGAGAATTGGATGAAATGTTGCAACAGGCGACGTGGAAATCGTTGCAGCACGTGCAGATTTGCGGTTTGATGGGTATGGCTACTTTCACCGACAACCCAAACCGGATAGCACAGGAATTTACGCTGCTCAAAGACACGTTTGACCGCCTGAAGCAATGCTATTTTCCGAATGACAGTCGGTTCAAAGAATTGTCCATGGGCATGAGTGAAGATTATCAGATAGCCATTGAACACGGGAGCACCATGGTGCGCATAGGCAGCTCTATTTTTGGCGCTCGAGTGTAATCAGGGTTATTTCAGGCGGAACGCCTATGCGCATGGGCACTCCGATGTAACCCATACCGCGATTGACGTACAAGTATTGGTTTCCTTCTTCATACAATCCTTCCCATTCACGATAGAGCCATTGGGCCGGCGACCAGTGGATACGCTTTGTGACAATGCCGACTTGTGAGGCATGTGTGTGTCCGGACAAGGTCAGAAAAATACGCTCCTTGCCGATAACTTCGGCACGCCAATGTGAACTGTCGTGCGAAATCAATATTTTGGGAACGGAATCACACGTATTCCGGAGTGTGGCTGTCAGATTGCCATATTGTTTGAATGGTGGTGCTCCCCAGTTTTCCACACCGACGATGTCCAGTTCCTGATTGTCCACAACCAACGTGCGATGCTCGTCCAGCAACAGGTCAAATCCCATATCACGAATACCCTGCTTGATTCGTTGCAGGTTATCTGCGCGCGCTTCAGGCGTATCCCAACGGGTGTAATCGCCGTAATCATGGTTGCCTAAAACCGCATATTTCCCGTATTTGGCTTTGAGCTGGCCGAAAATGGTAACATACGGCTCCAGTTCCTCTGCAAAATTATTGACCATATCTCCCGAAAAAACAATGATATCCGGCCGTAGTTCATTTATCAATTTGACGGTCTTGTGCATTGTTTTCGTGTGGTCGTTCCAGCTTCCCAAGTGACAATCAGAGAATTGCGCTATCGTAAATCCATCGAAAGCATCGGGCAGGTCGCGAACTTCGACGGTTATTTGCTTTACACGAACATTTTTCCGTCCCCACAAAGCACCGTGGAATAATATCAGCACAACCATGACAGCCAGCAGCGAACCGATACGGCTTATGATTTTGGGCCTGACATTGAACAATGTATGAAACAATATGCTGAGTGAATCAAATATGGCATACATGGTTTTCGGTACATACATGACCAAAAGCAGCCAGAAGCCCCATGTGACTTGCGCAGTTGTTTTGTACGAAGCAAACTTGTCTGCCCCGTATGTGATATATGCCAGAAAAGCGATAAAAATCAATGCCGGAAGCCAGTATAATGCGCGCAACCAGCCATTTTGTGTTTTTTTATGCCAGCGGTAATACAGCCATCCATCGGCAATGCCAATTATGCACAGCAACAAAATCAAGGGTATCAAGTGCATTTTCATAGCTCATTCTCCTCATCGGCATCTAAGCGGATTTCCACCGCATTTTTGTGTGCAATCAGGCCTTCGTTTTCTGCCATGATTTCAATGGCATTGCCCAGATTCAGTAATCCGTTTCTGGTTATGTGCTGGAAGGTGATTTTACGCATGAAACTGTCAACGTTAACGCCGTTATATGCTTTGGCGTAGCCGTTTGTCGGCAACGTGTGGTTGGTGCCTGATGCGTAATCGCCTGCGCTCTCCGGTGTATAATTTCCGAGAAAAACCGAACCAGCATTGGTTATGGCTTCTGCCACTCCCCAATAATAGTGGGTGGAGATAATCAAGTGTTCCGGCGCGTATTCATTGGTTAGTTCAACCGCTTCCTCAATGTTGTGCATCAAAATGATTTTGCTGTTTTCCAAAGCCTTTTCTGCGATACTTTTGCGGGGCAATTGCGCCAATTGAAGCTCGATTTGTTCTTTTACGGGTTCAATCAAATCTTCGGATATTGTTATCAAAATAGCCTGACTATCAACGCCATGCTCTGCCTGCGAAAGCATATCGGCTGCCACAAAAGCCGGAAGGGCCGTTTCATCGGCCAGGATGGCCACTTCCGATGGGCCTGCCGGCATGTCAATGGCAGTATCCTTGAGCGAGACCAATTGCTTGGCAGCAGTCACAAACTGATTTCCCGGCCCGAAAATCTTATACACTTTCGGCACGGTTTCCGTTCCGTAGGCCATGGCACCAATGGCTTGTACGCCGCCTATCTTGAATACACGATGTACGCCGGCAACCTTTGCTGCATACAACACGGCCGGATGTACTTTGCCTTCCGGAGTTGGCGGCGTGCAAAGCACAATTTCCCTGCATTCGGCTATTTGTGCGGGAATGCCGAGCATGAGCACGGTGGAAAATAGCGGAGCTGTTCCGCCCGGCACATACAAACCGACTTTTTCTATGCCGACATATTTTTGCCAGCATTCCACCTCGGGCGATGTTTGGATGTGCTCCAAATCGTGCAATTGCTCCGAATGGAATTTCCAAATGTTGCGGCGCGCCATCTCAATGGCTTGCTTGAGTTGCATGCCAACTAACTGTTCGGCTTCGGCAAATTCCTCCGGAGTGACCTCCGGATATTCGATTGTTACATGGTCAAATTGTTGCGTATACCTTCTTACGGCTTCATCGCCACGTTCCTTTACATCGTCCAGAATCTTGCCTACTATGCCGTGCAATTCGGTATAATCCCGCTCCGGGCGGGCTACCAGACGCTTCCATGCTGTTTTTTCGGGATACCTGATTATTTCCATATACTTATTGGTCGATTT
>CAYUYS010000159.1:0-4120 GCA_964449415.1 uncultured Paludibacteraceae bacterium
CCTTTTTCCCATCGTTATAGTCTCGTTTCGGATTCTTCGGAAACCACCCTTTCCGGACGCGCTTCCGCTGTTCGAACAATTCCAGAATACTCCAGAACGATGAAAACGCAAATACGCCGGACAAAGTGGATACCGTATCGTTGTGGCTGAACAACGAGATGGCCACGCCACCCAGACCAAACAGCAGGAACACCCACCAGCAGGCTACGCCGAAATGGTATTCCGCCTTTATCACAACCGGATGAAAAATGCCTATAATCAGAAAGGTTGACACACCTATGATCAGACCGGAAAAGTTTAGCATACACAAATCTTACTCGATGAATTTTCTATTAAACAGCAGGAAGCCTATGTTGAAACCGACGTTCCAGTCGTTGCCGGGGGAATAATAATTGACATACAGACTGGCTGTAACCAATTTCAAATCATAGGAAATGCTTGCCTCGCTTATGAAACGTACCGTTGGAAATATTTTGGAATAATAGGCCGTATTGTCGGCATTGCGTTCTATGGTCTGATACGGAACAAACACATAGCTTTCCCACCGCACGCTCAAACGGTCGTTGATCGGACATATCGGTTTGATGCCTACGGCGGCATAGTTGTTTGCGCAAAATGCCTCGTTGAAACACAATTGGCTATGCGGCGTTGGCGTAAAGCGCGGCGCTTGTATAATGGTGGCGGTATAATTCTGAAGCAGCTTGCGCGTGGATATGGCAATGTCGAAACTTGCGCCCAGACGGAAATATTTGGCTATCTTGAAGTATTCTTCGTAATGCCCCCTGCCCTGAAACCACAAAGCGGGCTCGGAAAGCTCCGCCTCGGCCGGGACGGCTGTCGAGTTGAATTTGTTGTTGCCATAGAGCAGTTGCAATGTCGCGTTCCAGCCTCGGCCTTCTGTGGGATACATTCTGTTATTTAGCATATTGCTCTCAAACTTGGCAAAACCGCTGAAAACAGAGTAAGTGCTCTTGTCGTATTCCTGCAACTCCGATGCTATCTGCAAATCCTGAATGTAGCTGTCGCTCAGTGCACCGTAACCGACACCGTATTCCTGCTGGGCTTTCTGCGTCATGGGAAAACCGACCGAAAACTTGGCATACAACTCATTCTGTAGCACAAAGGTCGTGGTGTTGATTTTTTGCAGGAACAAGGCATAATCCTCTTCATAATAATTAAACCGGTTCCATACGAATTGCGGTTTCAGAAAAACATCTCTGCCCACATCCATCCGTGTTCCGATGCTCAAGCTGTTGTACATTCGTCCGACATGTATGTCCAGCCAGGCCGACTGGGAAAAATCCGTAAGATTCTGATAGGTTATCCCCAGGAAGGTCTGGTTGGGCAACGGCATCGATATGTTTCCGCCAACGGAAATTTTCAACTGGTCTTCTGTCGTAACATCCAGCATAAGCGTAAACATGCCTGTTTCGTCGTTGTACACGGCATGCGGCATGATTTCCGAAACCACCTTGTCCGAAATAAGCTGATAATAACCGACATGAAATGTCTGTTCATCAAATATCTCGTCGTCTTTCTGGAAATTCTGCTTGATATAATTCTCCTGCGAAGGTTTCAAGCCCGAACAAACCACACTGTCAAAAACCAATACCGGCTTTTTGGCATTGAAGGCTTCACGTTTTCCGGCTATCTGTTCCCGGGTTATCCGGCGCGAGGTGGCCGCCTTTATTTCATCTATATGGGCCATAGTGGAATCATAGCCCAACTTAACCAGTTTGTCCACGACCGAAAAATCCCACAAACTATGATCTTCCAGATGGAACTGCAACAATATGCCGTTTTTGATCGGGTAGCTCTCACGCTGTACAATCATGGTTTCCACCACCTCCAGAATGTTATTCGGATCAGGCCGGGCCGGTTGGTCGGAGGATACCGTACTACCGATGATATAGTCGGGATGGAAATCCGTTTCCATGACATCGACCGGGAAATTATTATAAATGCCGCCGTCAAAAAGCAGCATGCTGTCTATCACGACCGGTCTGAACACGAAGGGAAAAGACATGGATGCGCGCACGGCATCGCCCAAATCGCCGGAGCTGAAAACGATTGCTTTTTTTCGGTAAATGTCGGAGGCTACACAGCGAAAAGGAATCATCAGCCGGTCGAAGTCTCCCTGGCAAGCTGCCGTTGAGGGTGCGTACAGCGGCACAAAGGCGTAGTTCATTTGTTGGGGAGACATGATGCTGGTGGGCAGAATGTTGGGCTGAACATTGATTTTGGTGGAATCTTCCCGGGAAAAACGCAGGTTCAGTGTCAAAAAATCCGGTTTGGGGTCCGGATGACGGAAATAATACCGATTGGTTATTTCAATATCTCCCGTCTGCCAGTAGCGGAATTCATCCGATTTGATAATCTGGATGATTTCATCCGTCGTCAGTCCCATGGCATACATGCTGCCTACGATGGCTCCCATTGACGTTCCTGTTATGTAATCGATGGGAATGCCATTCTCTTCCAAGGCCTTGATCACACCCAGATGGGCCATTCCTCTGGCGGCTCCTCCGCTCAGCACCAGACCAATATTTTGCGCCACGCTGCCGGACACGATAGAGACACAAATCAATATAACACAAACTTTCCGAAACATATCAATGATAATGGGTTGCCATTCTGTCTTGTCTGCGAAAACTTCAAAAACCGATTTTTCCTGTATTCATTTACAATGCACGATTCAGCGACAACCTGTCTCAGAAATCTGATTTTCTTCGCCGGGCGAGTTGTGAAAAGCTCTTTCGGGAAAACTTGGGCATAGCCCGCCGCGGCCCCCAACCGATACGATTAAACGGCAATGTCGCCGTGTTTTTGCACCATGCCGGGAAAAGGTCAAAACCCATACGACGGGAAGCAACGGTTTTGAAACCTTGCATGATCCATTTTTCGGCTTTCGGACGTATGTGTTCTTTGACGGCTTTTTGCCTGTTGGCAAGCATTATTTCCGTCAGCGGAATGCAGACCGGACAACCTTCGGCACATTTGCCACACAGCGAGCAGGCAAAACTCAGATGCTCGTACTGCCTGAAATCGCGCAAGTGTGGCGTAATGGCCGAACCGATCGGGCCGGAATAGGTGGTGTCGTATGTATAACCGCCAATCGTTTTATAAACAGGACATCCGTTCAGACAAGCGCCGCATCGGATGCACGACAGTGCCTCCCAAGCCACAGCATCGGCATACAGGCCGGTGCGCCCGTTGTCGATTAAAACAACTACCATCTCCTCCGGCCCGTCGCACTCATCCGCTTTTTTGGGGCCGGAAATAAGGGTATTGTAAGCCGTGATCTGCTGCCCGGTGCCATGAACAGCCAGCAAGGGATAAAACAACCCCAACTGGTCCATTTTGGGAATCAGTTTTTCTATACCGGCCACAACGATATGCAGTTTGGGAAAAGATGTGGACATAACGCCGTTGCCTTCATTTTCCGTAACGGAAATTGCACCGACATCGGCTATCAGAAAATTCGCTCCCGTAACGCCGACATCGGCGCTCGTGTATTTTTTCCGAAGCACTCCCCGCACGTAATTGGCCATTTCCGTGGGCGTGCTGTCTTGGGGAATGGCGAATTTTTCGTGGAAAAGCCGGGCTATGTCTTCCTTGCTTTTGTGCATGGCCGGCGTCACAATGTGGTACGGGCGTTCGCCGGCTACCTGCACGATAAATTCACCCAAGTCCGTTTCCACCGATTCGCATCCCATGCTTTCCGCCATCTCGTTCAGACCGATTTCTTCCGTTGTCATCGACTTGCTTTTTACCAGCAATTTGGCTTCGTGCGCTATCAGCAGCTGCTTTATGTGTTCAAGAGCTTCTTCCGCATTCTCCGCCCACAACACCCGTGCGCCGTGCGCCGTAATGTTCCGTTCGAACCGGAGCAGGTATTCGTCCCAATGACGCAACATGTCGCGCTTGATCCGGGCAGCCTCTGCCTTTGCCCGCGACAAATTGTTGTAACGCGCCACTCCCTTCGAAACGGCACTGTCATACCGCGATATGTTGAACTTTATGGTTTGCCTGTGCTTTTCGTCAAAAGCAACGACGGATGCATCTTTCTTAAACTTGGCAGCGGTTGAAATCATATTCTTCACTATGCAAAAAAGTTAGC
>CAYUYS010000160.1:0-4098 GCA_964449415.1 uncultured Paludibacteraceae bacterium
GCGAGCACGACGGCTGCACAGGCCACATGGCCTATCCGGCCGGGCAGGCCGAAGCCTTCGGGCGCAACGAGGATGTAGCACACGCTGACCGCGGTCATGAACAGCGCCGGCACAAGCGCAACGAGAAACTGCTTCTGCTTCCGACACAGGTACAGCGTAATGGCCCACAGGGTGAACACAGCCAGCGTCTGGTTGGTCCAGGCAAAGTAACGCCACAGCACGTCAAAGTTGACCTGCAGGATGACAAAGGTGAGCACGAAGATAGGCACGGACACCAGCAGGCGTTTCCGAATGGGTTTCTGGTCTATGTGCAGAAAGTCGGCTACAATGAGGCGGGCAGAGCGCAGGGCGGTGTCGCCGGAGGTGATGGGTGCGGCAATCACGCCGAGCATGGCCAGCAGTCCGCCGAACGAGCCTAACCAGGTGCGGGAGATCGTGTCCACCACTTCCGCGGCTTTGTTGGCTGTGGGGGGCAGGGAAGCCACAAAGGCTTGCAGCCCGTCTATCGAGCCCCAGAAGCTGGCGGCCGCTGCCGCCCATATCAGCGCAACGACCCCTTCGGCTACCATGGCACCGTAGAACACGCGCCTTCCGTAACGTTCGTTTTGCATGCAGCGCGCCATCAGGGGTGACTGTGTGGCATGGAAACCGCTAATGGCTCCGCAGGCGATGGAGACGAACATCATGGGGAAGATGGGCAGGTCGGACGACTGCCTGTTGGCCAGCCCGTCGAACACTTCGGGGATGGGGGCTCGGTTCACGAACAGGGACACCAGAATACCGACCGCCATGAAGAGCAAGGCCACGCCGAACACCGGGTAAATACGCCCTATCAGCTTGTCGATAGGGAGCAAGGTGGCCAACACGTAGTAAGCAAACACCACCACAACCCAAACCGTAACGCTCACGCCGGGCGTAAGGTTGGAGAGCAGGCCCGCAGGCCCGGACACAAACACCGCCCCCACCAGTATCATCAGGAAGAGGGAGAACAGGCGCATGGCCTGCCGCACCCCGTTGCCCAGCTCCCGGCCTATCAGCTCGGGGAGACTGGCACCATTGGCGCGGACGGACATCATACCGGACAGGTAATCGTGCACCGCACCGGCAAAGATGGTTCCGAACACTATCCACAGGAAGGCCGCCGGCCCGAACATAATACCCATAATCGCACCGAAGATGGGCCCCAGCCCGGCAATGTTCAGGAACTGTATCAGGAAGATGCGCCACCAGGGCAAGGGCACGTAATCCACACCATCGGGGTTGGCGATGGCAGGGGTGGCACGCGAGGATTCCACACCAAACACGCGCTCCATGAATTTGCCGTAGAGGCAATAGCCCAAGACAAGCAAGGCCAGGGCCGTAACAAAAGTATACATACGATTCTCGTTTATGTGGTTAAACACTTGCGCCGGCAGGCGAACACGCCTGCCGGCAGCAGCGCAGCCGCCGACGCAAGGCGTCAGGCGGACTGCTGTATGTTGGGCCGCTCAAGGCCGAGTGACTTCTTCTTGTCTACCGCCTTCAGCACCAGCCCGAGCACCAAGGCGGCTATGCCCAAGCAGGCCAGCATAACCAGCGGCGCAGTGTAGTTGTACGACACGGCGGCCTCTTCGGGCGAGATCAACCCGGCCTGCAGGTCACTGACCAGTTGGGGGTTCGTCTTGTCCAGAATCTTCCCTATGAGCAGGGGGAAGAGCCACAGTCCTATGTTCTGTATCCAGAAGATGAGGGCGTATGCGGAGCCTATTACCTTCTGATCCACCAGCTTGGGTACACTCGGCCACAACGAAGCGGGCACGAGCGAGAAGGAGGCCCCCAACACGAGGATGGTAAGGTAGGCCACCAGCACACCGCCCGCCTGCGTGCCCTTCATAAGCGGGAGGACGAAGGCAAAGGTCAGGTGGCAGAGCACTAACAGCACCGAGCCGAAGATGAGCATGGTGGCGGCCTTGCCCTTGTAGTCGACTACCTTGCCCAAGATGGGCGTGATGCCCACAGCCAGCAGGGGGAAGACGGCGAAGATGGTCTCGGCCGACTGCCGCATGTAGCCCATATAGCAGAACAGCACGAGGCACAGCACCGCGCCGCAAAGCAAACCATACCTCCAACGCTTGTCCTTGCAGAAGTTGCTCGCAAAGGCCCCGACGGCCACGAGCAGCATAATAACATATTGCACCAAAGTGACGGCATCGGATGCCCAGAAAGAGCCGGGCTCCACCGGAGTGAACACCAAGTTGCATTGCAGCATATTGACGGCATACTTCTGGAAGGGGAAGATGGCAGAGTAGTAGAGCACACACAACAGGGCCACCAACCAGAAGCCGCTGCTCGTGAGTATGTGACCGATGTCGGCTATGCGGAAGGGGTCGTCCCGCTCCTCCGCCTCGCCGGTTTGCGCATCCAGCGTGCGATCCATGAAGAAGTAGACGACGAACATAATGAGGGCAATCAACAGCAGCAGCACCCCGAAGGCCACCGAACGCGACACATCCACCACGCCGCCCAAGCGGGCAAAGAAGGGAGAGAAGATCATACACGTGGCCACGCCCAGTCGCGCCAAAGCCATTTCGGAACCCATGGCAAGGGCCATTTCTCTCCCCTTAAACCACTTCACTATACCGCGCGAAACGGTAATCCCGGCCATTTCCACCCCACACCCAAACACCATAAAGCCCAGGGCCGCCACCTTGGCCGAGGCCGGCATACCGGCATAAAAGGGGGAGATGCCTAACTCGTGAAACAAAGGGATGTAGTTGAGGTGCTCGGTAAACCACCCGTGCAGACCACTATCGATAAAGGCATCGGACACGGCATACCACTTCGCAACGGCTCCTACGAGCATGACGATGCCGGAGAGCACGGCCGTAAAGCGCACCCCCATCTTGTCCAAGATAATGCCCGCAAAGATCAGGAAGAACACAAACACATTCAGGAAGGTTTCCGCCCCCTGCATGGTGCCGAAGGCGGTGGAATCCCAGCCGCGCGTGGATTGCATCAGGTCCTTTATGGGCGAAAGAATGTCCATAAAGATGTAGGAACAAAACATGGCTAAGGCCAGCAGCAGCAGGGCCGTCCAGCGGATGGCGGGGTTGTCCCGCAAGGTTTTCTTTTCAGTCATAGGCTTTATTTGTTAACTATTGCTCGCAAAGGCCCCCGGGCGGGCGGAGCTACCGCTCCCGCCGCCCCGCAGGACGCGGGGCGGTCAGCAGCCCGTGCGGTCTATCTTCACCTCTACCTCACGGGCGGCCTTGAGCAGGGACTTCTTGGGGGTAAAGTGCAGTTGGGGCGTCTTCAGGGCTTCGTCTTTGGTCACTTCTTCGGGACTGTCCATCATGCGCGGAGGAATCATTACGCGGAGCGTACCCAACTCGGGCAACTCCACGCTGCGGCCCTCCCGCAGGGCTTCCGTCACCACCTCCGCAAGGACGGACATGATGTACCTGACCTCGTGCGACGAGAGCGAGGTGTCTTGCGACACCATGGCTACGAGCCGTTTGTTGCTGAGGCGGGGCTGCGTGGCGGGCGATGCGTAATAGGCTACCTGACCCTTGCGGGGGCCCAACGGCAGGATTTTCTTCAATACTTTCATTTTAATCATAGCGTTGCGTGTTTAAAGGGTTAATAATTATCTTGTTCCGCCCTCCGCCGCGGGGGGCGCGGGGGGTTCAGTCGTCCGTGTGGTCTATGCTCACCGCCACGGCCTTGGCCGCCCTTAGCATGGCCCGCTTGGGGGTAAAGACGAGCTTGGGCGACTTGAGCGCCTCTGCCACCGTCACCTCTGCCCGGGAGTCCATCCGGCGGGAGGGGAAGACCACCCGCAGGCACCCCAGTTCGGCGAGGTCGACGCTCATACCGAGCTCGAGGGCTTCGCACACTACATTCGACAGGCTCACTAACGCGCTCTTGATGTCTCCCTCTGAGAGGGATGTTTCGCGCACGATGCGCTCCACCAACATTTGGTTGGTCAGGCGCTGCTGCCCTTTCGGTTCGGCGTAATAGACGGTCTGCCCCCGCCGCCGGCCCACCGGCTGCACCTTCTCTCTGATTTCAAGCTCTACCATAGACCTGTATTTTTCGATTCAACGTTTTTTTTGTAAA
>CAYUYS010000161.1:0-4092 GCA_964449415.1 uncultured Paludibacteraceae bacterium
CCGCTCAGGCTGCACGGCACGCCTCCGGCTCAGGCGCTGCCGCCGGGCAGTCCGGCAAGAAAAGCCGGCTTTCCCCCTTCGGGAAAGTCGGTTTTCCCTATTCGGGGGGAATGGCTTGTCCTATTAAGGATGTGCATCGCATCCTATTCGGGTGGTTTACCGTGTCCTATTCAGGGCAGCCACCTAATCTCGTTCGAGATACACCTCTAATCTCGTTCGAGATACGCCCCTAATCTCGTTCGAGATAAACCTCTAATCTCGGGCGAGATAACCACCATGACCTAGTAAGGGTAGGCACCACGACCTATTAAGGGCAGCCACCACGACCTATTATGGGAAAACACCCTGTACGGAGTAGGGCTTGCCACAGAACAGCAACGGGAGTGCACCGTGAGGCACACCCCCGCTTACCGGGCATCCGCTTCCGGGGCTAATCTTCATCCTTTGGCTGCGGGTGTTCGCTGAGGGAATTAACGGCCAAGCACGCCAGTCCCAAAGCCAACAGCCACACAGCCGATGCTGTTTCTATTTTTCCCATGCACGACAAAGCCAGCACGGCAACCCCTGCACCCACTGCCACACAGCGCAGAATCAAACTTACAATGGTTTTTGTTTTCATAATTTTCTCGTTTTTAAAAGTTATACTATTCTTTTTGTGTTTATGCTTTCCGTATTTCCACCTTTATCGCCCCATCCTCAAAGTCCAGTTCAATGGGTTCCGACAGGCTGTCTGCCAATTCCAGCGTGCCGGCCAGCACCTGCGTGGCGATATAGTCTTTGTAGTTTTCCACCGCCGCGTTTATGGCCGGCAGCTTCGCTATCCGGACAGCGATCTTGTCTGTAATTTCGTAGCCCTTGCTTTTGCGCAGGTTCTGGATGCGGTTCACCAGTTCGCGCGCCACCCCTTCCTGCCGCAGTTCCTCGCTTACTTCTATGTCCAGCGCAACGGTGAGCGCGCCTTCGTTGGCCACTAACCAACCCGGCATGTCCTCTGTGGCTATTTCCACATCCGTCGGTTCGAGGCGCACCTCGCCGCCGGGCAGGGGCAGCAGCAGCTGTCCGTCCCTCTCCATGCGTCCGATTTCCTCCTGCGTCAGGGCGGCTATGGCCGCGGCTATTTCCTTCATCTGCTTGCCGTATTTTTTGCCCAACACCTTGAAGTTGGGTTTGATGCGCTTCACGAGCTTCACGGTGTCGTCGTCGGCTGTGACTATCTGCAGTTCCTTTACGTTCACTTCCGCCTTGATCAGTTCGGCCACGTATTGCAGTTCTTCCCGGGTTTTTGCGTCGGGTGCGGGTATCACGGCCTTCCGCAGCGGTTGCCGCACTTTCTTCTCTGCCTTTCGGCGCAGGGCCAATATCATGGACGAGCTTTGCTGCGCCAGCTGCATGCACGCTTCCAGGTGTTTGTCTATCAGCGTTTCGTCGCATTGCGGGAAGGTGGCGATATGCACGTTTTCGGCTGCGCCCAAATCGGCGTACAGTCTGTCGGCGTAGAACGGCGCGAGGGGTGCCATCAGACGGGCCACGGTGGTCAGGCACGCGTAGAGCGTCTGGTAGGCCGACAGCTTGTCGGCATCCATGGTGCCGCCCCAGAAGCGTTTGCGGTTCAGGCGCACGTACCAGTTGCTCAGGTTCTCCCCCACAAAGTCGCTGATGTCGCGGCCTGCGCGCGTCGGTTCGTAGTTGTCGTAATGCTCCGTCACCCGCTTGATGAGCGAATGCAGCAAGGACAGTATCCAGCGGTCTATCTCCGGGCGCTCTGCCACCGGCACCTGCGGCTCTTCGCCCGTAAAGCCGTCTACGTTGGCGTAGAGTGCGAAGAACGAGTAGGTGTTGAACAACGTCCCGAAGAACTTGCGGCGCACTTCCTCTACGCCGTCCAGGTCGAACTTCAGGTTGTCCCACGGCGAAGCGTTTGTCATCATGTACCAACGTAGCGGGTCGGAGCCGTATGTATCGATCACCGCAAAGGGGTCGACCGTATTACCCAGGCGCTTGGACATTTTGTTGCCGTTCTTGTCCAGCACCAAGCCGTGCGAGATCACGCTTCGGAAAGCCACTTGGTTCTCTATCATGGCGTGTATGGCGTGCAGGGTAAAGAACCAGCCGCGCGTTTGGTCTACGCCCTCCGATATGAAGTCGGCCGTGCGGATGGCATCCGGGTGCTCGAACGGATAATGCACCTGCGCGTAAGGCATCGCGCCGGAGTCGAACCACACGTCAATCAAGTCCTGCTCGCGTTTCATCGGCTTGCCGCTTGGGGATATTAAGATAATGTTGTCTACGTACGGCCGGTGCAAATCGATATTCTCCGGTGCGTAGTTGGCTTCGGAATAATCGCCCACCTTGAAGTGCTTGTAGGGGTTTTCCTGCATCAGGCCGGCGGCCACCGCCTTTTCTATTTCGGCCATCAGCTCCGCCACCGAGCCTATGCATATCTCCTCCGAACCATCCTCCGTGCGCCATATCGGGAGGGGTGTTCCCCAATAGCGGCTGCGGCTCAGGTTCCAGTCGTTCAGGTTCTCCAGCCACTTGCCGAAGCGTCCCGTGCCGGTCGACTCCGGTTTCCAGTTTATGGTTTTGTTCAAGGCAATCATCTCCTCGCGGCAAGCCGTCGTCTTGATAAACCAGCTGTCGAGCGGGTAATACAGAACCGGTTTGTCCGTGCGCCAGCAATGCGGATAATTGTGCACATGCTTCTCTATCTTGAATGCCAGGCCCTGCTGTTTCAGCATCATGCAGAGCGAAACGTCCAGTGTTTCGTCTTGGTCGGTCAGGTTCGGGTCGTACGCATTCTTGACAAAACGGCCTGCGTATTCCTTGTACAATGCTACGTTGACTTGGTTTTTCACAAACTGCTCGTCTAATTCCTCCGGCAGGAAGAACTTGCCCGTCATGTCCACCATGGGGCGCATCTCGCCTTTTTTGGTGTAAAAATGCATGCCCGGCACGCCGTTCCGTTTGGCCACAAACGCATCGTCCGCACCAAAGGTAGGGGCAATGTGCACGATACCGGTTCCGTCTTCGGTCGTCACGTAGTCGCCCGGGATCACGCGGAACGCGCCTTCGCCCGGATTCACCCACGGAATCAGTTGTTCGTATTCCACACCGACCAGATCGGTTCCCTTGCATTCCGCAACGACCTCGAAGGGCACCAGTTTGTCGCCCGGTTTGTAATTGGCCAAAGGTATTTCCGCTGCCTTCGGGTTAAACAGGTTGCTCATCAAGGCCTTCGCCAATATATAAGTTGCCGGCCGGCCGTTATACGGGTTGAAGCTCCTGACCACGACATAGTCGATTTTCGGGCCTACGCACAGCGCCGTGTTCGACGGCAAGGTCCACGGTGTCGTTGTCCACGCCAGGAAATAAGCATCTTCGCCGAAGCGGTCGCCTTTGATTTTGAATTGCGCCGTAACCGTCGTGTCCTTCACGTCGCGATAGCAGCCGGGCTGGTTCAGCTCGTGCGTGGAAAGTCCCGTTCCCGCCGCCGGCGAATAAGGCTGTATCGTATAGCCTTTGTAGAGCAAGCCTTTGTTGTAAAGCTGTTTGAGCAGATACCAGAGGCTTTCGATATATTTGTTGTCGTACGTAATGTACGGATGTTCCAAGTCGACCCAATAACCCATCTTCTCGGTCAACGAAGTCCATTCCCGCGTATATTTCATGACATCCTTCCGGCAAGCGTTGTTGTATTCCTCCACGCTGATTTTCTTGCCGATGTCTTCTTTGGTGATGTTCAGTGACTTTTCCACGCCCAATTCAACAGGAAGGCCGTGTGTGTCCCACCCGGCCTTGCGTTTCACTTGGAAGCCCTGCATGGTTTTGTAGCGGCAAAACGTATCTTTGACGGTGCGTGACAGCACGTGATGGATGCCCGGCATGCCGTTTGCCGACGGCGGCCCTTCAAAAAACACGAATGCGGGGCAACCTTCGCGGGTTTCTACACTCTGGCCGAACAAATCGTTTTCCTGCCACTGTTTCAATACGTCCTTGTTGATTTCCGATAAATCGAAATGTGAGTATTCCTTGAACTTTTTCATACTTTCTGTTTTGACGTGCCTTTCGTCATTTCTTTTCTTTTGTATAAGA
>CAYUYS010000162.1:0-3922 GCA_964449415.1 uncultured Paludibacteraceae bacterium
CGGTCACTATTTTCATACTCCTGTTTTTTGGGTTTGCTGTAATATGTCGGCATATTTGCCCGCCTGGTTTCGCCGCGAATAGCGCTCAATGGCTTCCTTGTCGGAGTGGCAGAGCAGTTGCCCGTTTCGGAACAGCCGGTAGTAGTTTTCCAGAATGGTTTTCATGCTGTTTTTGTCGTTGAAGTTGGCAATATGGCCGGTCCGAGTTTCCTGCAAAATGCCTGCTGCATCGCCGTCGGCCGGGCCTATGGCCAATATGGGCCTGTTGGCGGCCAGATATTCGAACAATTTGCCTGACACAATTCCCTTGGCTAACTTTGCGTTGTTTATGAGCAGCAGCAGCACGGCAGCCGAACGTTGTGCTTCGGCCGCTTCTGCGTAGGGCAGGTACGGCCGGAGTTTGGCGTAGGGTTGCAGGCCGTGGGCGGCCAGCGATTCTACCACCGACACATCCACCTGCCCGGTCAGTTGCAGTTCCAGGTCATTGGCAAAACCGTCCAACTCGTCGAGCAGTTCCCGCAGGGCTTGCCACAGGTTTTCGGCGTTCCGCGATGCGGGAATCACGCCTATGTGCGCAAGGACGAATTTGCCGGGTTGCGGCATCCGTGTTTCTGGCAGGTCGAAATCGAAGCCGTTATAAACGAGTTCGACTTGCCTTGCTCCGTGCTGTTGCAGGTTTTGCACCAGGAACGAGCTAACTGCAACGACTTTGTCGGCGGTTTCCAGCACTTTGCGTTCCAGCCGCAAGTGCTTGCCGAGCGCGGCAGCCGTCAGTTTCAGCTCAGGGAAATAATCGATGTCCGTCCACGGGTCGCGGAAGTCGGCCACCCACGGGATGCCGGTCTTGCGGTGCAGCTGCATGCCAATCAGGTGCATGGAGTGCGGCGGCCCCGTGCTGACAATGGCATCGACGGGATGCTCGGCCACGTATTTCAGCAGGAAACGTACCGACGGCCGTATCCACCAGCAACGCGCGTCGGGAATGAAGAAATTGCCCCGAATCCAAATGGACAGGCTTTCTTTCCAAGCCGTTTTTCTCTTTTCGGTGAGGAATCCGGCTTTTATCTTGTCGCTTTTTTTCAGGCCCAGAAACTTCTTGTAGAAACTGTACGGTTCGGTGATGTTTTTCCGCAGCACTACGGTGTCGGGCCGCACGTCGGCTTGCAGGCTGGTGTCTTCCACCGGATACTCGGCGTTGTCGGCGGTGTAGATAATCGGTTGCCAGCCGAAGTCTGCCAGGTATTTCTGCATTTTCAGCCAGCGTTGCACGCCGCTCCCGCCCGATGGCGGCCAATAGTAGGTTATGACAAGGACTTTTTTCATTGTTCGGTTCATATTCCGGCGCAAAGGTACAAGTTTTTTCCGTTTTTCTATGCGGTTTGTGCGGGTATGTTTTTCGCTTCCGGAGGCCTTGCCGATAAGCCGGCGGCGGGCCGTGTGCTTTGCGCTTGCAAAAAAAAGCGTACTTTTGCCGCGCTGTTTCATTTTTGTCCTTTCCAATGTTTGTCGATGTCATTTTGCCCCTTCCGCTGCCCGGCACGTTCACTTACCGTGTGCCGGATACGGTGGATGTTGCGCTCCGGCCGGGTATGCGCGTGATAGTGCCTGTCGGCAAACGGAAAGTCTACACCGGCTTGGTGTATGTGGTGCACCGGCTGGAGCCGCAGACGGATTATGTGCTCAAGGACATTGTGTGCGTGCTGGACGATGCGCCGGTGTTGCGGCACACGCAACTGAAATTGTGGGAATGGGTGTCCGATTATTACCTGTCGCCGCTCGGCGATGTGTACAAGGCGGCTTTGCCCTCGGCCATGAAGTTGGAGAGCGAAACCAAAGTGACGCTGAACGCGGATTTCGAGGCAACGGAGCCGCTCTCCCGGAAGTTGCTGGCGGTGATGTCCGCCCTGTCCGACGGCAAGCCGCACGGCTTAGACGAACTGGCCCGGAAGGCCGATGTCAAGAACCTGATGCCGGCTTTGGACAAGCTGCTGGCCATGGGGGCGGTGTGCGTGGATGAGGCCTTGCGGACTACTTACAAGCCCAAAACGGAAACCTATATTTCCCTGCACGAACGGCTGACAGACAACGCACAATTGCAGGCGGCCTTCTCGGCGCTGAACCGCGCGCCCAAGCAATTGGCCCTGCTGATGTATTACCTCGAATTGTCCGGCTTCATGCAAACCGGCCTGCCCGCCGAAGTAAGCCGCAAGGTGTTGCTCGACAAGGCGCAGGCCACAACGGCCCAACTGAACCAGCTGGTGGACAAGCGGCTTTTTGTGCAGGTGCAGCGCCAAGTCGGGCGGCTCGATGGGGGGAAACAGCCGCTGCTCCGTGCGCTCCCCGAACTGACCGGCGCGCAGCAGGAGGCTTGCGCGGCCATTTGCCGCCAATGGCAGGCACACAACGTGGTGTTGCTGCACGGCATAACCTCGTGCGGCAAAACGGAAATGTACATTCACCTGATAGAACAAGTGCTGCAAACCGGCCGGCAGGTGCTCTACCTCGTTCCCGAAATAGCCCTGACCACCCAACTGACCGACCGTTTGCAGGCCGTTTTCGGCGACAGGCTCGGGGTGTACCATTCCAAGTTTTCGGATGCGGAACGGGTGGAAATCTACCGGGACTTGTTGCAGGACAAGCATTACCAAGTTGTTCTGGGTGTCCGTTCTTCCGTCTTCCTGCCTTTCCGGCAACTCGGTTTGGTCATAGTGGATGAAGAGCACGAAACCTCCTACAAGCAGCAAGACCCTTCGCCGCGCTACCATGCGCGCAATGTGGCGATTGTGATGGCGCAAATGCACGGGGCCAAAGTGCTGCTCGGCACGGCAACGCCTTCGGTGGAGAGCTACCACAACGCCAAAAGCGGCAAATACGGTCTGGTGGAGCTGTTCAGGCGCTACAAGGACATCCGGCTGCCGGCCATAACCGTGGTGGACACGCAGGTGGCACGGCACAAGAAGTGCATGGAAGGCCATTTCTCCGACGTATTGGTCGAGAAAATCGGTGCGGCACTCAGCCGCCACGAGCAGGTCATTCTGTTCCAAAACCGCCGCGGCTATGCGCCTTACGTCAGTTGCCGCTCGTGCGGCGCGGCAGTCAAATGTCAGTTTTGCGACGTGAGCATGACCCTGCACAAACACGCCAACCTGCTGGTTTGCCACTATTGCGGCTATACGCAAACGCTTCCGCACCAATGTCCCGCCTGCGGCGGCGCTTTGTCCGACCGCGGTCTGGGTACGGAAAAGGTGGAGGACGAAGTGCAGAAGCTGTTCCCGCAGGCCCGTGTGGCCCGCATGGACTTGGACACCACGCACACGCGCCATGCCTACCGGCGGCTTATCTCCGATTTTGCCGGCCACAAGATAGACATCTTGGTAGGTACGCAAATGGTAAGCAAAGGGCTTAACTTTGAGGATGTGAGCCTTGTGGCGGTGCTGCACGCCGACCATTTGCTCCACTTGCCCGACTTCCGCGCCTTTGAGCGGGCCTTCCAGCTGTTAGAGCAGGTGAGCGGCCGCGCCGGCCGTATGCACGGGCAGGGCGAAATGGTGTTGCAGACCGCCAGCCCGGACAACACGGTTATCCGTCGCGTTGTGGCGCACGATTACGCGGGCCTGTACGAAGAACAGATTGCCGAGCGCCGCCGGTTCCGCTATCCGCCCTACTACCGCTTGCTGCAGGTGGTGGTGAAGCACCGCGACAACGGCAAGGCCGAACTAACCGCCCGCACGCTGGCCGAGGCCCTGCACCGGGTTTTCGGGAAAAACCGCTGCTCCATGGTGGTGCAGCCGGTTATCGGCAAAGTGCGGAACATGCACATCCGGCAGCTGCTGCTGCGCATCGAGGCGGAAGCCTCCGTGGCCCGGGCCAAAGAACTGCTGCAACAGCAAATAGCGCTTGTCCGCCGCCGGGAGGACTGCAA
>CAYUYS010000163.1:0-3901 GCA_964449415.1 uncultured Paludibacteraceae bacterium
ATACCTTTTCTGAAATATCGTTTTCTGATCCTGTTCTTTTCGGTGGTGTGGCTGTTCGCGAGTTATTGTACGCATCGTTATGTTTCCATTAAATTCTTAAAACTGCAGGTACATTTTCTGCGTTTGCTGGCAACGGCGCTCATCGTTGTCGGCGCTTCTTGGCTGTATGTCCGTCTATTTCCGCACGAAAATCTTTCATTGGATGTTCTCACCGGCATAACCTTATCTGTGATACTGACCAATGCAGTCGCTTTGCTGTTGATGTATGCCTACAAATATGCTTGTAATGTTGAACCGGAACTGGAGCGCAAGCATCGTAGCGAACAACAAGTGCTGTATCCTCCCCGCCGGTTAGATGCAACAGAAGCTGAGAAAGTGCGTGAAACGGTGGCCGGCCAGGTAAATGAAGATATCTATAATTTTTTGCAGAATCATGTTGATTTGTTTTCGACAAACACCCTGTTGCTGAAAACCCGGGACCTGAACGAGTTCCGTCAGTTGGCGTATTACCGTTATGATGTTATCCTGAATTTGGAACCGCTGAATCATATTCGGGGCATAAACAAGATGTTCGGCATGGTAAACGACAAACTGCCGGACAAGAGTTTGTGGGTTTGCTGTTTTGAAGAAAAGAGTGCGCGCAAACGTCGTATCCTTACCAAATACCCGCCGGTGATCAATTACATGGTCTATACGGGCGATTTTCTGCTGTTGCGGGTTCTGCCTAATGTGTTTGCCACCAGCCGTCTGTTTTATGACATAACCGGCGGACGGCACCGGGTGCTGTCCAAGACTGAAGTGCTGGGACGCTTGTGCTATTGTGGTTTCGAAATTGCCGCGGAGGCCAAACGGAACGGCATGGTGTATGTGGTGGCGCGCCGTTCGTTTACGCCTCAAACCATAAAGCGCTATGTATACGGAGCCATTATCAGTCTGAAACGCATTGGCAAAGACGGCAAGGAATTCAACTTTTACAAGATGCGCACCATGTATCCGTATGCAGAATACCTGCAGTCCTATATTTATGAAAAAAACCACCTGCAGGAAGGCGGCAAGTTCAACCATGACATTCGCATTACTACCTTCGGACGCTTTATGCGCCGCCTGTGGATAGATGAGTTGCCGATGGTTCTCAACTTGCTGAAAGGTGATATGAAACTGGTCGGTGTAAGGCCGATAAGCAAGCATTATTTTAGTCTGTACAGCAAAGAATTGCAGGAAAAGCGCATTAAATTCAAACCCGGACTTCTGCCGCCTTTTTATGCCGACATGCCCAAAACACTGGAGGAAATACAGGCTTCGGAAATGAAATACCTGACTGCATGTGAGCAAAACGGCGTCTTGGTTACGGACATAAGCTATTTTTGTAAAATCCTCTACAATATCGTATTCCGATGTGCGCGCAGCAAATAAAGCATACCGGCCACGCCCGGCGGATGGTGGCGGGGCTGGTCTTCGTCTGGCTGACGGTGGGATTGTCGGCGCAAGACATTCCCCAGCATATTTCCTACACGCAGATTTACGATTTCATCGATGAACTGGCTGCGGAGCATATCATTGAAATCAATTCGGCCATAAGACCCTACAGCAGGAATCTGATTGCCCGGAAACTGCAGGAAGCATACCTGCAACGCGACCAACTGACGCGGCGTCAGCAGGCAGACTTGAACTTCTACCTGAATGACTATGCGCTGGAATGCGACACCATGCCCCAAGCCTTGGTGCAATGGACCGACCGGGAAAAGTTCTCCCTGGGACTGCTACAGCCTGCTTTTCACTACAGAGATCGTTTGTTCAAATGCCGGATTACGCCCCTGTTGGGCATGCATGTATACGCCAACCGGAAAGGGGCTATCCTGAAGCGTTGGTGGGGAGCTACGTTTCAGGCGGATATCGCCTCGCATCTGTCCGTGTGGGGCGATTTGCGCGACCAGTCGTACAACGGAACGGCCTTGCTGAACGACAGCTATTATGCCACCAACAGCGCCAAGATTAACGGAGCGCGCCTGTCGCAGCCGCAATACCTGAACCTGTTGCCGGGATGCGAATACAAGGAAGCCAGCTATGGCGGCGATTTCAGCGACTCGCGCGGGGGCATCAAGGCCTATACCTCCTGGGGAAGTATCGGGCTGGTGAAGGACAACATCGTATGGGGCGATGCCTATCATTGTTCCAATATCTTGTCGGGCAGGGCACCATCGTTCCCCATGCTGACTTTGCATTTGAAACCGGTCAGGTGGCTGGAGCTAAACTACTTTCACGCATGGCTTATCAGCAACGTGCTGGACTCGACACGGCAATACACCGCCAACGCCGGCACAGAGTACGAAAGGACCTATTACCGCCCGGCCAACAAGTTTATGGCAGCCAACATGCTGACCTTTACGCCCATAAAACACCTCAACCTGTCGGTGGGCAATTCCATTATCTATGCGGAGAACAATGTGCAGGCGGTCTATTTCATTCCCATCGCCTTCTATAAGTCGCTCGACCACCTGCTGACCAAAGGCCTGGCTGTGGAAAACCAGAACTCGCAACTGTTCCTCTCCATGAGCACCCGCAACGTCAAATACCTGAATGTGTATGCATCCGTTTACGTGGATGAAATCAAATTCGCGCGTTTCAAGTCTTCCAATCCGGAGAGCAATCCGCTCTCGTGGCAGGCCGGGTTCAGCCTGACAAACTTCCCGGTAAGCAACCTGTCGCTGAAGGGCGAATACACCCGCACGAACATACTGAACTACAAACACTTTATCAGTACGCTGAGCTACACCTCCAACGATTACACCTTGGGGCACTACATGGGCGACAACGCGCAGGAGCTGTATCTGGAGCTGCAGTACAAGCCCATTCGCAGCCTGAGCCTGAAACTTTGGTGGAGCAATGCCGTGAAAGGGAACGACTACGAGGACGTGCGGACAACCATAAACGGACAGAGCACGGTAACGCAGATTATCAGCCAGCCCGTGCTGGGCGAAAAGGTCTGGCAAAACAACACGGTAGCCTTTGATGCGGTGTATGAGGTGTTCAACAACTGTTACGCCGTGCTGAATGTCGCGTGGAACAACGCAGAGGCCTTTGAGCCGGAGTCGGAGGCCATTGTGGGAGAAAACCGCTTGACTGCACAAGGGTATTTAGACAAATTCACGCCCGTATTTTACCAAGGACAAAACCTGACCCTGACCGTGGGATTCAGTTTCGGATTCTAAAAGCATTCCAAACCCATGCAACAGCTGATAGGACTGACCGGGGGCATAGGCAGCGGCAAATCCACGCTGGCCGACGTGCTGCGCAAGCAGGGCATACCGGTGTACGATTCGGACCGCGAAGCCCGGCGCATCATGGCCACGGATGCGCAGGTGCGCCGGGAATTGTGCGCCTTGTTCGGGCCGGACATATACGTCGGCGGGCAGCCGGACCGCCCCAAGTTGGCCCGGATCGTGTTCCGCAGCCCGGAGCTGTTGCGGCGCATGAATGCCATCGTGCACCCGCGGGTGCGCACGGATGTGATGGCGTGGGCGAGGCAGCACCAAGATGCCCCGCTGCTGTTCGTCGAGTCTGCCATTCTGTTTCAGAGCGGGTTTGATAGCCTGTGCCACAAAACGGTGTGGGTCACTGCGCCGGAGCCTGTCCGCATCGGGCGGGTCATGCAGCGGGACAACACCACGGAAGAGCAGGTGCGTTTGCGCATGGCCCGTCAGGGCAACGAAGCGGATTGGCTGCCCCGCGCCGACATGGTCGTACACAACGATGGCCGCAGGCCGGTGGCGGAACTGGCCGCCGAGTTGCTGCGCAGATGCGCCCGGTAGCGCCCCGCCTTGTCCGCTCCGCGTCCCCCTTCGTTTCGCCTACGCCTTTCCCGAACCGGCATTTTCCCGCCCCGCCAAGCCCGCCTTTTCCC
>CAYUYS010000164.1:0-3897 GCA_964449415.1 uncultured Paludibacteraceae bacterium
TAATGTAGAAGCATAGTGTGTCTGAATGATATGGGAATGGACAGGCGGACTCCGGGAGTTCCGCCTGTTTTGTTTGCCCGGCATGAACCATTCTTAAACCGCTGTGATGGTATAAGAACCGGGACACCGGCTTTTGAGGGTGTCCCGGCGGGTGTCTGTGGGCTATCCTGCGGCTTTATACCACGCCTTGCGCCAGCATGGCACGGGCTACTTTCATAAATCCGGCTATGTTCGCGCCTTTCATGTAGTTGATGTAACCGTCGGGTTGCCGGCCGTATTTGACGCACTGGGCATGAATATCGGCCATGATGCGGTGCAGCCGCGCATCCACTTCGTCGGCAGGCCAGCAAAGGTGCATGGCGTTCTGTGTTATTTCCAAGCCGGATGTGGCCACGCCGCCCGCATTGACCGCCTTGCCGGGGCCGTACATGATTTTGTGGTTGATAAACAGGTCTATGGCCTCGGGCGTGCAACCCATGTTGGATATTTCGCCGACGCATATCACGCCGTTGTCAATCAGGCGTTGCGCATCCTCGCCGTTCAGTTCGTTCTGCGTGGCGCAGGGCAGGGCTATGTCGGCCTTGACTTCCCACGGGCGGCATCCGGGCACGAACTTCACGCCGTATTTCTCGGCGTAGGGCGCAATCACGTCGTTGCAGGTGGCACGCAGCTCGAGCATGTAGTCGATTTTCTCGCCGGAAACGCCATCAGGGTCATAAATATAGCCGTCGGGGCCGGAAAGCGTAACGACCTTTGCGCCCATTTGGGTGGCTTTGGTGGCCGCGCCCCACGCCACATTGCCGAAGCCGGAAATGGCTATGGTCTTGCCTTCGATGCTTTGTCCGGCTGTTTCCAACATCTGTTTGACAAAATACAGTCCGCCAAAACCGGTGGCTTCCGGCCGTATCAGCGAGCCGCCGAATTCCAGGTTCTTGCCGGTCAGCACGCCTGTGTGCTCGTGCGCGAGTTTCTTGTACATGCCGTACAGGTAGCCTATTTCGCGTGCGCCGACACCAATATCGCCGGCAGGCACATCCGTATCGGGACCTATGTAACGCCACAGCTCTGTCATGAAAGCCTGGCAGAAACGCATCACCTCGCCGTCCGACTTGCCGCGCGGGTTGAAGTCGGAGCCGCCTTTGCCGCCGCCCATGGGCAAGGTGGTGAGCGCGTTCTTGAAGATCTGTTCAAAGCCGAGGAACTTCAGGATGGAGAGCGTCACGGAGGAGTGGAAACGCAAACCGCCCTTGTAGGGGCCTATGGCATTGTTGAACTGGACACGGTAGCCTAAGTTTACCTGCACCTCGCCGCGGTCGTCGACCCAAGGGACACGGAAGGTAAAAATACGGTCAGGCTCCACAATGCGTTCGGCTATCTTGGCCTTCTCAAACTCCGGATGCCGGTTGTACACATCCTCGACAGTGATTAATACTTCACGTACGGCTTGCAAATACTCGGCTTCGCCGGGATGCTTCGCCTCAAGCTGTTGCATCAATTTTTCTACATTCATAACTGATATAAGATTTAATGGTTTGTACGGCCCTGACAAGGGCAGTTTTTGCGGCTGCAATGTTACCGCTTTTTCCCCATACCGTCAAATTAAATAATGTTTTTATTCCCTTTCGTCCGCGCTTTGGCCACTGTTTCAAAAAAAACATTTACCTTTGGAGCAACAAAAGCGTTACCCGGTCGCTTAGCACGTACACCATGAGGTATAAACTGTTTCTTCTTTCCGCCTTGTTCCTATCCTTGTTTTGCTGTTGCAGTTCGGAAGATGCCGATGTCAAGAACGTACAGCAAACCTTGTTGCAGCAGCTGAAAAGAGCCGACAACCTGACCGACCGGGCCATCGGCATCCTGACAAGCAACACGCCCGACTCCATCACGCAACTGTTGCACACGAACCGCAACGACATTATTGTTTACGCGTTCAGGGGAAATGAGCTGGTGTTCTGGTCGGACAACTGGCTTGCCGCCGACGAGGTGGCCATATACCCGTACAACCAGTGGTTCTACCAGCTGTTTGAAAACGCCGTCTGCATTTGCCGCTGGAGTATGGCAGGAAGCTACAACCTGCTCACCATCATTCCCATCAAATACAATTACCCGTTCGAGAACAAGCAGCTGAGCAACTGTTTCCTGCCGGCGTTCAAGCTCCGCAACAAATGGGACATTGTCCACGACCGGCAACACACCCATCCGATATACGGCCCCGACAAGGAATACCTGTTCAGCCTGTGCAGACACGAGCATGCCGAAACCGGCTCGCAGGTGCACATAGCCGAAAGTTTCAGCTATGCGGAGCTGCTCGTGTCCGGCGGAACACAGGCCTACGGCAGCCTGTCGCAAATGAAGGTGCGGTTGTATTTCCACCTGTGCATCCTGCTGTTTGCCTGCGGTTTCCTCTTCGTGGTCTATATCATTTACAAGAACCGCCGCTTCCGCAACCTGAAGCTCGGACAGAAGTTCGGCTTTGCCTTCATCATTCCGCTGATGATGAGCTTTATGTTCATTTTCTTTGTGTCCATAAACTACGTGCGCAAAAGCTACGAGACCAAGCAAAGCGCCGACCTGCAACGCAAGACGGCCTACATTCAGAAGGCGCTTCAGGAAATGTACTTCTGGAACCAGTCGCTGGGCCTGAACAACACCGCATCGCTCAATATCGACCTGAAAGACCTGTCGTACACCTACGAAACAGACATCCACGTGTACGACATAAACGGGATGCTGGTAGGCAGCTCGCTGCCCACCCTGTTCAGCCGCGGCCTGCTCGGCCGGCGCATGGCACCCATCCCCTATTTTGCGCAGGAAACCATCATGACCCAGCACGAACAAGTGGGCGACCTGCAATACCTCTCGGCCTATACCGACTTCTACAACGGCGACTACGTACAGATTGGCTACATTGCCGTCCCGCTGTTCATTAGCGCCAACGAGATTGTGGCCGAAATAGACAGCCTGCTGGCCAA
This sequence comes from uncultured Paludibacteraceae bacterium, assembly GCA_964449415.1. Lineage (GTDB taxonomy): Bacteria > Bacteroidota > Bacteroidia > Bacteroidales > Paludibacteraceae > CALUNA01. The sequence goes on from CAYUYS010000164.1 coordinate 2,973, forward strand.
AATACTGCCCATATACATCGGCGTCATGCTGCTGGCCGGACTGCTCACGCTGGGTATCGCCAGGCAGATAACCGCCCCTATCGAACTGTTGCAGGACAAACTGAAACACACACGCATCGGACACTTCAACGAAAAGATAAGCTACAAACCACACGACGAAATCAGCCATTTGGTCACACAATACAACCTGATGGTGGACGAACTGGAGAAAAGCGCCCAACTGCTCGCCAAATCGGAACGGGAAAATGCCTGGAAAACCATGGCACGGCAGATAGCGCACGAGATAAACAACCCGCTCACACCCATGAAACTGACCATACAGCAGCTGCAGCGCACCAAAGGCATGGACGCGGAGACATTCGACAACTATTTTCGGAAATCCACCGCCCTGCTGATAGAACAAATAGACAACCTGTCGCGCATAGCGGGGCTGTTCTCGCAGTTTGCCAAAATGCCCGAAATGCATCTGCAGCCGGTCAACATAGCCGCCAAGCTCAACTCCGTAGCGGCCCTGTTCGAGAACAACACCGAGGGCATACACATCAACTGCACCGGCACCGACAGCGACCTGTATGCCATCAGCGACGACAAACAAATCATGCAGGTGCTCAACAACCTGCTCAAGAACGCCACCCAAGCCCTTGCCGGCCGCAACGACGGCCGCATAGACATACGGCTGGCACAGACGGAAGGCATGGTGCGCATAGACATAGCCGACAACGGCCCGGGCATAAGCGATGAGATACGCGACAAGATATTCGCACCCAACTTCACCACCAAATCCACCGGCATGGGCCTGGGGCTTGCCCTGTCGAAAAGCATAGTGGAGACCTCGGGCGGCAGCATCACCTTCAGCTCGGAGAGCGACCGGGGCACCACCTTCACCATCACCCTGCCCGCCGCCGCCGAATAAGTCCACCGAGCC
>CAYUYS010000165.1:0-3833 GCA_964449415.1 uncultured Paludibacteraceae bacterium
CCTGTTTTCGGCAAATCGCTTTCCGGTGTCAGTTTCTTTTCGTCGCGTCTGTAATAATAGATCAGCCCGTATTCTTGGCATTTGCACAATTTTTCGTATGGTTTGCAGTCTTTGAAGTGTTCTTCCACTTGGTTCCATACATCAAGTATAATGGCATCGCCCTTTTTGCGGAGGCTGTCTAACTCTTCCCAATTGCGTGCGGTTGTGCTCTGGTGGAGCTTCTGTGTGGTCTGGTATTCTTTGAAGATTTCGTAATGTACTTTTACTTTGGCTATCGTCGGGTTGTAGACAGGCAGTCCGCCACGCCTGATGCGTTCATTCTCTCCATCGATAACGCACTTGCCCCATTTCAGCAGGGCGGCTTCTGTCGACAGGTCGGGCACAACATGTGTGTTTGGATCCAGGCCGTACAGTTCCTTGTCTTCTTTCTTTATGTCTCCCCGGATAACCGCCAAGTTGAATACCTGTATGAAATGTGAGATGTACATGTGTGCCTTGCTCATAATGTGTTTGTACCGCTTGTTTGAGGCAACTTGGTTTTCCAGTGTCTGCTGGTATTGCTGCAGGCGTTTTTCAAAAATAATGAGGAAACTCTTGGCTTCGTTTATGGTTTTGAAGGATATGATTTGTTCGTTGAAGCTCGTTTCATTGGCTTTTCGTATGGCTCCGTTTAGTGCTCTGACACGGGCCTGATCTGTATTTGGGAGACGGCGATAGGGCATGGGGCAGTGAATTTAGGATTCTCGCCCGCAAAGATAAAGAAATTTATTCATTTCGCAACATTAATTTCTGAGCTAATGTTCTCAATTCTTGTTTTTTATCTGCCGGTACGCTAATTCTTTCCAGATTTGCGATTGCATTCCGGAAGTAGAAGCTCATGGCTTCTTCGCATTTTTCGCCTATGTGCAAGGTATTGTATATTTCTGTAACGGCTGCAATCTTTTTTGTTTCGTTGTCTGTGCTTTGCAGCCAATATTCCAGTTCCTGCCTCGTGGTCTGGTCTGCCTCGTTCAAGGCCGATAGCAGCAGGAAGGTTTTTTTGTTGCACAAAATATCGCCGCCAATTGTTTTTCCAAAAGCCTTCTCATCGCCATACACATCCAGATAGTCATCTTTTAGCTGGAAAGCCAGGCCTATGTTGATGCCGAACCGATACAGTTCCTCTATATCGGCTTGGGGAGCATCGGCCAGACTCGCCCCGACCTGCAGCGCCATACCCAGCAACACCGCTGTTTTCAGGCGGATCATTTCCATGTATTCCGGCAGGCCGACCGTTTGCCGCGATTCAAACTCCATGTCGTATTGCTGGCCTTCACAGATTTCGCATGCTGTTCTGGAGAATATCTCTATGGTTTCTTTCAGGTGTCTTTGCGGAACCTTTGCCAGAAGTTTGTAGGCTTCAATCAGCATGGTGTCTCCCGACAGAATGGCTGTGTTGTCGTTCCATTTTACGTGTACGGTAGGTTTGTTTCGGCGCAAGGGAGCTTTGTCCATGATGTCATCGTGCAGCAAAGTGAAATTATGGAACACTTCCAAAGCCAGAGCCGCCGGCATTGCTTCTTCCAGTCTGCCGCCGAACATATCGTTGGCCAGCAAAACCAAGGCCGGGCGAATGCGTTTTCCACCCAAGGAAAGGATATATGCTATGGGTTCATACAGCCCGGTCGGTTCCTTTTTCCAGTTCAGTGCCTCCAGTTCGTGGGTCAGGAGCTTCTGTATTTCCGCAAAAGTTTTCATGAGTTGCCTGTGTTGTCTTCTATGATGTCTGTCAATACCTGTTTGATGTCTAATCCGGCCGCGCGTATTTGCTGTGGTATGAAACTGGTTGCCGTCATTCCGGGTGTCGTGTTGATTTCCAGCAGGTTGATAATTTCTCCTTCGGTAATGATATAATCGATACGCACAATGCCCTTGCATCCCAGAATGTCGTAAATATGTGCGGTCAGTTGTTGCACGCGCCGGGTCAGTTCTTCGGAAAGGCGGGCCGGCGTGATTTCCTGCACCTGACCGTTATACTTTGCGTCGTAATCGAAGAATTCGTTTGCCGACACCACCTCTGTGACGGGCAGAACCGTTGTTCCGGAGGCGGTTTTGTAAATGCCGCAGGTAATTTCCGTGCCGGGCATATAGGTTTCCAGAATGACTTCGTCGCCTTCGGCAAAAGCGGTTTCGATGGCGGGCCGGAGTTGTTCCTCGGATTTTACTTTGGTGACTCCAAAGCTGCTTCCTCCCACATTGCTTTTGACAAAACAGGGCAAACCGATACGCTCCATCACTTCCCGGGCGCTGATACTTTGTCCTTTTCGGAGCAGAATGGCATCCGCAACGCGTACGCCGAAGCTGCTGAGATAGCGGTTACACGCAAATTTGTTAAAGGTCAGGGAAGATACAAGCACATCGCAGCAAGAGTAGGGAATTTGCAGCATGTCGAAATAGCCTTGCAGCAGACCATTTTCGCCGGGCGTGCCGTGTATGGTGATATAGGCAAAATCAAATACAGTCTTTACGCCATGTTGTGTAAAGGAAAAATCGTTTTTGTCAATCGGACAGTTTTCCGTGTCGGAAATGCGGGCCTGCCAGTCTTTGCCGCGCAGGGTTACTGTGGTTACATTGTATTTTTCCTTGTCGAAAAGCGGATATAGTCCGGCGGCACTCCGGAGGGATACTTCGTACTCCGAAGAATTTCCTCCGGCAACAAGCGCAATGTTCTTTTTCATCGTCGGTTGAGTTTTGTTTTTGCCCGCAAAGGTAAGAAAAGGACAGCTATTGTCCTTCCTGAAAATACAAAAAAAAGAGGGTGCACTCACTGTTGGTACACCCACTTTTTTATCTGCAGACTTAAAGAACGCCCAACTCGCTCAGTATGGCGTTGGTCTTGCGCACGGCAGCTTCGCTGGCGGCCAGCTTGGCTTTTTCATCGTCGTTCAGTTCCAATTCAACGATTTTTTCGATACCGTTTTTGCCAATGATAACCGGAACGCCAATCATAATGTCATTCATGCCGTACTCACCTTCCAACGAAGCGGCACAAACAATCATTTTCTTCTGGTCTTTGATAATGGATTCCACCAAATACGATGCTGCCGCACCCGGAGCCATCCACGCCGATGTGCCGAGCAATTTCGTCAGGGTAGCGCCTCCCACCATGGTCGACTGGGCCACTTCCTGCAGTTTCTCGGCTGACAGCAATTGGGCTGCGGGAATGCCTTTGTAGGTAGCCAGACGGGTCAGAGGAATCATGGTTGTGTCGCCGTGTCCGCCGATGACCAAGCCTTCCACTTCGTTTGCATTGCAATTCAAAGCCAGGCTCAGGAAATATTTGAAACGCGAGCTGTCCAACGCACCGCCCATGCCGATAACGCGGTTGCGCGGCAAACCGAGCGACTTCAATGCCAAGTAGGCCATTGGGTCCATCGGGTTGGAAACGATTACCAAGATGGTGTTCGGTGAATATTTCAGCACATTTTCTGCCACGCTTTTGACAATGCCGGCATTCACACCAATCAGTTCTTCGCGGGTCATGCCCGGTTTGCGGGGCATTCCGGAGGTAATTACCACAACATCGGAATCGGCGGTCTGGCTGTAATCGTTCGTTACACCGGTTACAACCGTGTCAAAACCCATCAATTGGGCTGTCTGCATAATGTCCATTGCCTTACCTTCGGCAAGCCCTTCCTTGATGTCGATCAACACAACCTGGTTAGCTACTTCGTTCACTGCTAATACATTGGCGCACGTAGCACCTACGTTACCTGCACCTACAACTGTTACTTTTGACATAATTGATATTTTTAGTTGATTCTACTTCCAAATAGTTTTATCAAACGACTGGC
>CAYUYS010000166.1:0-3788 GCA_964449415.1 uncultured Paludibacteraceae bacterium
CGTATTTAAGGCTTTGGGATTTGCTTCCGCTGTCCTCGATTTGGGGGCAGGAACGAAAGTCGTCTTGTGGTAAATCCGCAAGGTCATTGCCGTATTTTGCTCGTTTTGCTCAGCTAAGAATGCGATATTTTACCGCATTTTTCCCGTGTAGGGGCAGGATCACAAGAACAGAGGCCAACTTCAAAATCTCTTTTGGGTCGGCCTCTTTCCCATAGCCTAAAATACAGGCTTTTATTCTTTGTCTTGCTGGGTTGCCTCGTATTCCTTCAATAGTTTTTCCTGGACATCGGCCGGCACAAGCTCGTAACTTGCAAACTTCATTACGAACGAAGCACGCCCGCCGGTTATGGAACTCAAGGTTGTGGAATAGCTGCTCAGTTCTTTCAAAGGAACTTTGGCTGTCAGTTTTTCATAACCTTTTTCGCTGTGCATACCCATGATAATGCCGCGGCGGCCCTGCAAATCGCTCATGACATCACCCATTTTGTCGGAAGGCACCATGATTTCCAAATCGTAAATCGGTTCCAGAATCTTCGGACCGGCTTCCTTGAACGCGGCAGCAAATGCGTTGCGGCCTGCCAGGCGGAACGAAATTTCATTGGAATCTACCGGATGCATTTTGCCGTCATACACAATAACACGCACATCACGCGCATACGAACCGGTCAGCGGGCCTTGTTCAATGCGGTCCATAACGCCTTTCAAAATGGCCGGGATGAAACGCGCATCGATGGCACCGCCCACAATGCTGTTCACCAATTCGAGCTTGCCGCCCCATTCCAACGGATAGACCTGCACATCGCGGGCCGAGATACGGAATTCCTGGCCGTTGAATTTGTAAACATCCTTGGCGGGAACATCTTCCACAAGCGGCTCCACAATCAGGTGCACTTCGCCAAACTGCCCGGCACCACCCGACTGTTTTTTGTGTCGGTAATCGGCGCGGGCGGCCTTCGTAATCGTTTCGCGATACGGAATCTTCGGCTCGATGAATTCCACCATCATTTTATCGTTGTTCTCCAAACGCCATTTCAACGTGCGCAAATGGAATTCTCCCTGACCGAACACAATGGTTTGTTTCAGTTCCTTTGACTGCTCGACAATCCAAGTCGGGTCTTCTTCGTGCATGCGGGTCAGTATTTCGCTCAGTTTTTCGGCATCGGCCTCATTCAGCGGCTTGATAGCGCGGCGGTATCTCGGATCCGGATATTTTATGGAACCGAAATGGAAATCGCAACCTTTGTCGTTCAGCGTGTTGCCTGTGCGCGAGTCTTTCAGTTTTACGGTGGCACCAATATCGCCGGCGCTCAGTTCATCAATCGGGATACGCACCTGACCGGCAACGGCGTACAGTTGTGTCAGACGTTCCTTGACTCCTCTGTCCATATTCACGAGGTCGTCGCCGGATTTCACCTTGCCGCTCATAACCTTGAAATAGGACACTTCGCCGATATGCGGCTCCACGCTCGTCTTGAAAATATAGAGGCTTGCAGGGCCGTTTTCATCGGGATTCACTTCCTTGCCGTCGAGTGTAACCGGTTTTGTTGCCACGGAAACGGAAGGCGATATGTTTCCCAAAAATTCCATCAGGCGGCGTACGCCCATATCTTTTCCGGCGCAAACGCAGAAAATAGGAAACACATCGCGCAGAACCATGCCTTTGCGAATGCCTATACGCATTTCCTCCTCTTCCAGCGTGCCCTGCTCAAAGAATTTGTCCATCAGGGTTTCGTCGTTTTCGGCGGCTGCCTCAAGCAAGATATTGTGGAGTTCTTTGGCTTTGTCCATTTCGGAAGCCGGAATGTCAGAAATCTGCGGTTCGCCGCCTTCGGGTTTCCACTGGTACATTTTCATTTTCAGGACATCTATCAAGGCATTGAAACCCGGGCCCACAGCAATCGGATACTGGATTTGCACGGCCTTGCCGCCGTAGAGTTCTTTGAGTTGCTCCACCGTCTTGTCATAATCGGCTTTCTCGTGGTCAAGCTGGTTGATGAGGAAAATAACCGGTTTTTTATGCTGCTCCGTGTAGCGGAAATGGTTTTTGGTTCCTACTTCGATGCCACTCTGCGCATTGAGCAATATAACTGCCGTGTCCGTAACATTCAGCGATGTTACCGTTCCTCCAATGAAATCGTCTGCTCCCGGACAATCTATGATATTCAGTTTCTTTCCGAGCCATTCCAGATTGATGACGGTCGGGAACACGGAATAGCCGTATTCCTTTTCTACCGGGAAATAGTCGGAAACGGTGTTTTTCGCCTCAACTGAACCGCGACGTTTTATAACTCCACTCTCGTAAAGCATGGCTTCTACAAGAGTGGTTTTCCCAGAGCCTGAACTTCCCAATAAAGAGATGTTCTTGATTTCATTTGCTTGATACAATTTCATAAGATATTAATTAATAAAAAGTTAAGTATAAATCTGTACTTTCTTGCGTTTTATGCAAAATTAGGGCGCAATGTAGAAAAAAAACGGCAAAAAACCATATACGGTTTTATGTTCTACAACATTACTTTCGCGGCCGCCCTACTCCATTTCGTCCGCATACTGAAACAGGAAATCGTTGTACGGATAGCGTTCCACATGTATGGCCTTTATTTTTTCGTACATAAGTTTCTTCAGAGCTTCCAGATTTTCCTTCCGGCGGGCGGAAACAAACAGGCAGTTTTCGTGCATGCGGTTCATCCAGGTTTTTTTCAAATCGTCCAGGCTGTAGTTTTCGCGTTTCATGGGCGAAAGGTCGTCTGCTTCCTTGGGCGTATAGGTAAAGGCATCTGTTTTGTTAAAAAGCAAGATGGATGGTTTTTCCGCTCCGGTAATGTCTTTCAGGGTCTGGCAGACGATTTCGTATTGTTCTTCAAAGTTCGGGTGCGAAATATCAACCACATGAATGAGCAGATCGGCCTCACGCACTTCGTCCAGCGTGCTTTTGAACGATTCTATCAGGTGATGGGGCAGTTTGCGGATAAAACCGACCGTATCGGAGAGCAGGAAGGGCAGGTTGCCGATGGTTACTTTGCGCACGGTCGTGTCCAAGGTGGCAAAGAGTTTGTTTTCGGCAAACACATCCGATTTGCTGAGCAGGTTCATGATGGTTGATTTCCCGACATTGGTATAGCCCACCAGCGCAACTCTGACCAGTTTGCCACGATTCTGCCGCTGCGTGGCCATTTGTCTGTCTATTTTTTTCAGGTCTTCCTTGAGTAATGCAATGCGGCTCTTGATGATCCGTTTGTCGGCTTCTATCTGGGTTTCGCCCATGCCGCGTCCCGTCACGCTGCCGCCGCGCTGGCGGTCTAAGTGCGACCACATGCGGGTCAGGCGCGGTAACATGTACTGCAACCGGGCCATTTCCACTTGTGTTTTGGCATAAGAAGTTTGGGCGCGGCGCACAAAGATTTCCAGAATGAGAATGGTGCGATCCATAACGCGTATGTTGAGGGCCTTCTCTATGTTGCGCAACTGGCGCGGCGAGAGTTCGTCGTCAAAAATCACCAGGCTGATTTCCTCCTTGTGTTCGTCAATGTAGGCCTTGATTTCGGCCAATTTGCCCTGACCTACATAGGTGTTTGTGTTGGGCATATCCACCTTCTGCATAAATCGCTTTACGGGCTTAATGTCCGACGTATCGGCCAGAAAGGCCAACTCGTCGAGGTATTCTTGCGTACGGTCTTCCGGTTGCGTGGGCGTAACCAATCCGACTAATATTGCCTGTTCCATGTGGTACAAATGCTGATTCTTTTTCCGTTGTTCATCGATTACTTTTACAAAAGTACGACAAAGTT
>CAYUYS010000167.1:0-3714 GCA_964449415.1 uncultured Paludibacteraceae bacterium
GGGCCTTTTCGCAGTCATTGACCGGGTTGTTCATCTGGTCGCTGACCAACTTATCGTCCTTTACGAGCCGATGGTAGGGACGTTCGGAGAAGAGCAGGGGCGAGAGGTAGAGCGTGTCAACCAACCGCCAAGGAATTTGTCGATCCCCAAAGAGGTATTTGGCATCGTGGTGGATGATGTTGTGACCGCAGATATACTCCACAGGCCGAAGGAAGAGCTCCAGCTCCTCTTTTGAGGCTTTGTGGAAGACGGCCCCGTCGTAGCGCAGAGCCCCGATGTCGTGGATTCGATGGTCGGTCAGCCCGACCTCAACGTCCACAATCGCATAACGCAACGACCCATACCGGAGGGACATAAAACCTCGGGGCGGATTTGATACCTCGTTGGAATCCGTTTTGAGCAGATTGTTCGATATGGGGCTCTCCTGCATGGTTTAGATGTAAAAAAAGGCGTAAATCTCAACCTCTTGATTTACACCCTTTATTGCGGAGAGAGAGGGATTCGAACCCCCGGTACCTTGCAGTACAACGGTTTTCAAGACCGCCGCGATCGACCACTCCGCCATCTCTCCAAAAATTGCCTTTCCCGGAAAAGGCGGCGCAAAAGTAAGGCTTTTTTCGGAAACGGGCAATAGCTGAAAGGAAATTAGCACGAAGCCAGATAATCCGTGATATTGCGTTCTATGCGCTCTGCAAGTTGGCCGGTTGCTTCTTTCACGAATTTCTCACCGGTAATGTGCTCATACAGTTCCATGTAGCGGTCTGTTATGCCGTCCACAATGGCGTCGGTCATTTCGGGCAACTGCTGTCCGGCTTTGCCTTGGAAACCGTTGGCCATCAGCCACTCGCGCACAAACTCCTTGGATAACTGTTTTTGCGGTTCGCCTTTGTCGAAACGTTTTTGGTATTCGTCGGCATAAAAATAGCGGCTGGAGTCCGGCGTATGGATTTCGTCCATCAGGTAGATTTCGCCGTTGTGTGTCCCGAACTCGTATTTCGTATCCACCAGAATCAGGCCGCGTTTGGCTGCGATTTCAGTGCCGCGTTGGAACAAGGCCAGCGTGTATTTTTCCAACAGTGCATATTCTTCGGGAGAGACCAATCCGCGTTTCAGGATTTCTTCTTTGGAAATATCCTCGTCGTGTTGTCCTTGTTCGGCTTTGGTGGTCGGCGTTATGATCGGGGTGGGAAAGGCTTGGTTTTCGCGCATGCCGTCCGCAATTTTCACACCGCAAATCTCACGCACGCCGCTTTGGTAGGTGCGCCATGCGCTGCCGCACAAATAGCCGCGCACAATCATTTCCACCGGAAATCCCTTGCATTTTACGCCCACCGTGACCATGGGGTCGGGAGTAGCCAGTTTCCAGTTCGGGCAAATATCGGCTGTGGCATCCAGAAATTTGGCGGCTATCTGGTTCAGCATCTGTCCCTTGTAAGGTATGCCCTTGGGCAGGACAACGTCGAACGCCGAAATGCGGTCGGTTGCCACCATGACCAGTTTGTCTTCGCCTATGCTGTACACATCGCGTACCTTTCCGTGATAAACACCGGTTTGATTTGGAAAATGGAAATTCGTTGCTGTTAATGCTTTCATTTTTGTAATGAATAGTTAGACTTGTTTTGCGTGCAAAAGTAAGAAAAAGCGTTGGAAACAGCGCATAAAAATCAGCTTTCGTCGGCAACTCCGTCCTGTCTGTTGCGTTTCTCGTATGCTTCCACAATGCGTTGCACCAGTTTGTGGCGCACAATGTCTTGCTGGTCAAATTCTATTTTTGCAATGCCCTTGATACCGTGCAGGATGCTCAGCGCGTCTTTGAGACCGGATTTTTGCGATGGCGGCAGGTCAATCTGCGTCATATCGCCGGTAACAATCATTTTCGTGTTCAGGCCCATGCGCGTCAGGAACATTTTTATCTGGTTCACGGACGTGTTTTGCGCTTCGTCCAGAATAACGACGGCATCGCTCAGCGTGCGGCCGCGCATAAACGCCAGCGGTGCAATCTGGATAGTGCCTTTTTCCATGTATTCTTGCAATTTGGAGGTCGGAATCATGTCTTGCAGCGCGTCGTAGAGCGGTTGCAGGTACGGGTCTATTTTCTCCTTCATGTCGCCGGGCAGGAAGCCCAATTTCTCGCCGGCCTCCACGGCCGGCCGGCTTAAAATGATTTTGCGTACTTCGCGGTTTTTCAGCGAACGGACAGCCAAGGCAATGGCCGTATAGGTCTTGCCCGAACCGGCCGGCCCGATGGCAAACAGCAGGTCGTTTGTTTCGTAGGCTTTCAGCAGTTTCTGCTGGTTCGGCGTGCGCGCCAGAATGGAACGTCCGTTCACGCCGTGCAAAATCAGGTGGTCATAATGGATTTCGAGCGGCGGGTTGCCTTTGATGATTTCCAAAATCTGGCTTTCGCCCAATACGTTGTATTTCAGGCAATAGGCTTCTATCTGCCGGATGTTTTCCAGCAAATGCCGTGTATCTTCCTCGTTTCCGATAATCTTGATCAAATGCCCGCGCGCCACCATTTTCACATTCGGGTGCATGTCGCGGATCAGTTGGATGTTGGTGTTGTTGATGCCATAAAATAGCGAAGTGTCCAGATTTTCGGATAACTCGTAGATTTGTTCAAGCATGGTTTGGAAGATTGATTGCGCTTGCAAAAATACGGAAAACATATAAAATGTCAAGCGTCCCGCGAAAGCCGGCACGCGGTTTTGCCGATGACTTTTGGAGTGATTTTTTTTAACTTGCATCAAGGCTATTAATAAATTTTTACTATGTTTGTGCCTCGGTAGTGAATGCTGCTGGTAACATATTGATAAGAAGCGTTATGCTTATCTTGCTGTAATTGGAAACGCAGGAAATTTTCAAATTAGCACAAGAAGGTAGCATAGTGGCTTCCACGCTGTTGGCGTGGACTGCTATTACCATATCTGTGCTAAGGGTTTTCCTACGACCTCCAATTACAACGTGGCATTACAGTTCCACGCTTTCTTTTTTTCAACGGCTTTCAGGGACTGGAAAGACTAATTGGAAGTTGCGCCCGACACGAAATTTAGGGATGGAAAAATGAAAAAAACGTTTTTATGTATCTGTTTTTGTGTGTTTGCAGTAATTTCATCGGCACAGAAATACACAAATGCGTTGGGGTTAGTTGCAGGTATGACAAATGGTTTTTCTTACAAACATTTGAAAAATCACACAATGTTCCAAACTGATCTTGCGATAGGAATTAATTATGCACCTGTTGGTTATGGATTAGTTTTGAACTGCTGGGATTTTCGATTAAACCCCAACCTGGCATATCAGGGTACTATCAGCAGTACGGATAATGGCGTGTTTTCTGGATATGCAGGTGGAGGTGTGTCTTTGGGTGAGGTTAATTCTTATGCCTACAACGATTTAATTTGTGGTGTTTTTGGTATTAACGCGCTTGTAGGTATTGAGTATGCCTTTAATCAGTCGCCAATATCTTTTGGCTTTGATTTTCGTCCGGGTTATGGTTTATATTTTGATCCGGATTACGCCCTATCTGCTTTTGACTGGAGATTAAATATTAGCGTACGTTATTGTTGGTAAGTTGTGTCGTTGGAATCAAATACAGTATATACCGAAAATCGAGAAACCAAAGGCCCTTTTGATGGGTTTCCCCTGCTATCTTTTCCCGTTCAGCAATTGCTCGTATTCAGGTAACTGCCGGTAAAATTGGTAACTGGCCGT
>CAYUYS010000168.1:0-3656 GCA_964449415.1 uncultured Paludibacteraceae bacterium
GCCGGCCCGCTGCATCACACCTACCTGATGATTTACCGGAACGCCCAGCGCATTCTCCGGCTGATAAACCAGCTGATGGATGTCCGCAAGTTGGACAAAGGGCAACTCACTCTGAAGTTCAGGGAGACGGACATGGTGGGCTTTATCGATGTGCTGGTGCAGGCGTTCGACTACATGGCGCGGAAAAAGCACATCCGTTTCACCTTCCGGCACGACATGGAGGAACTCAAGGTATGGATTGACCTGAACAATTTCGACAAGGTGCTGATGAACATCCTCTCCAACGCCTTCAAGTACACGCCCGACGGCGGCGAGGTGCAAATTACACTCACCACCGGCCAAGACGACTCGCGGAAAGACGCGCTGCGCCGCTACGCCCGGATAGAAATAACCGACAGCGGCATCGGCATAGACCACGACAAGATAGATCGGATATTCGACCGGTTCTACCAGATAGACAACGAAGTCACCTTTTCGAACACCGGCACGGGCATCGGGCTGCATTTGGCACGTTCGCTGGTGTTGCTGCACCAAGGGCTTATCTTTGCCGAGAACCGGACGGATGGCTGTTCGGGTGCCCGCCTTGTGGTGCAGCTTCCGCTGGGCGCGGCGCATCTGAAGCCCGAACAAATGGAGACCAACACCGACAAACACGCCGCGCAGGCAGAACCGGCCATGCGGAAGTTTGTTGACGTACTGGCCGCAGTAGGCGACGACGGCGAAAACCGGGCGGCGGAAGGGCCGGCCGCCAAGAAAATACGCCCCAAGGTGTTGGTTGTGGAGGATGAAGACGAAATCAGGCAATACCTGCAGCAGGAACTTTCCGGCGAATACAAAGTAGAAACCTGCCGGGACGGGAAAGAAGCCTACGAGAAAGTGCTGCGGCAGATACCCGATCTGGTCATTTCGGATATTATGATGCCGGGCATGGACGGCCTGTCGTTGTGCCGGAAAATCAAGCAGCATACCAATGTCAACCACGTGCCGGTTATCCTGCTCAGCGCAAAGGCGCGGCCCGAAGACACCCTGCAAGGCATGGGCATCGGCGCGGATGCCTATCTGACCAAGCCCTTTAACATCGGGTTGCTGAAGAGCACGGCGGCCAACCTGATAGCCAACCGACGCTTGTTGCGCAACAAGTTCAGCGGCTCGCAGCAGCAGGAACAACGCATGGAGAAACTGGCGGTAAAGTCGGGCGACGAGCAGTTGATGGAACGTATCATGAAGGTGGTGAACAAGTATTTGGACAATCCGAACCTGAGCGTGGAGATGCTGGCACAAGAAGTAGGTCTGAGCCGCGTACACCTGCACCGCAAGCTGAAAGAACTGACCAACCTGTCTGCCCGCGATTTCATAAAGAACATCCGCCTGCAGCAAGCGGCCAAGTTATTGTCCGACGACAACAAACTGACCGTTTCGGAGGTGGCATACGCCACGGGCTTCACCAACCTGTCACATTTCTCCAGTTCGTTCCGCGACAAGTTCGGCATGTCTCCCAGCGAATACACGGACATGCACGGCTGAGGGCCTTCCCGAGGGATATTTGCGCTCTTTTTCAACCAAAATGAACCGATTTTAGGAAGTCCGCATCTCAAGGAAAGCGTATCTTTGCCCGACAAGAACCCATTCCAAAAGATGTTTATGAACACGAACCGCAAATCCCGATGCCGGACTGTCGTGCTGATGGCGGCAGCTGCATTATCATTCTTCCCGTTGGGGAAGGCCGTAGCCAATCCGACCGTTTTCCAGGTGCAGGAACCCGACTATGCGCTAAGTCCGCTCACCGGCATGACGCGCCGGCATTGGCAGGATGCCGCACGCTACCTTTTGTCAGGGGCGTTCTCGCATATCCATAGTTTGGACGATCCGATGCAGTTTCCCAAGCAGTTGGACAAGACGTATCCGCGTAACGATGGGCAAATCCCGACGGAAAAACTGGAAGGATTGTGCCGCACCTTGTTTGTGGCCGCACCCTTGCTCCGCGAAAACCCGGATTTGGAATTGAACGGCATTCCGGTAGCGGCCTATTACCGCCATCAGTTGGTGAGCCTGACCGACCCGGAGAGCCCGACCTACATACGCCCTCGCGGCAATGGCGGCCCGAGCCAGATTCTGGTGGAGTTCGGGGCTTTGGCCATCTCGTTGTCCGTCATCCCGGAGGTGTTGTGGGAGCCGCTCACGCAAGCGCAGAAAGATGCCTTGGCGGCCACCATGCTCAGTTATGGCGACGGGCCGACCATCAACTCCAATTGGCGTTTCTTCAATATCTTCGTGTTGAGCTTTTTCAAAGACCAAGGTTATCGGGTAAATGAACAATGCCTGACGGAGAATCTGGAAAAAGCCCTGGCGTTCTACCGCGGCGAAGGCTGGTACAACGACGCGCCGGCATACGACTATTACAGCATGTGGGCCTTCCAGACATACGGCCCGCTTTGGGCGCAACTTTACGGCCAACGTTTCTATCCGGAACAGGCCGCCCGCTTCATGACGCACCTGCGCCACATGGCCGACAATTACCCGTATATGTTCAGCGCCGATGGCCGGATGAACATGTGGGGGCGCAGCATTATCTACCGCTTCGGTGCTGTAGCGCCGCTGTCCATGCTCGGCTTTTTCAACGATCCCGACCACATCAACTACGGCTGGATGCGCCGCATAGCGTCCGCCACCCTGTTGCAATTTCTGCAACACCCCGATTTCCTGCAAGACAATGTGCCGACAATGGGTTTCTACGGCCCGTTTGCGCCCGCCGTGCAGATATACAGCTGCCGCGGCAGCGTCTATTGGATGGGAAAAGCCTTCCTTGCCCTGCTCTTGCCGGCCGACAATCCGTTCTGGACCGCTACGGAAAACAACGGCCCGTGGGAAAGCGAGCTGGCGCGCGGGCACGTATACAACAAGTTCCAGCCCGCCACCCATCTGATGATTACCAATTATCCGAACGTGGGCGGGGCGGAAATGCGTTCGTGGTGTCATGAAACCGTGGCAGCCGACTGGCAGCTGTTCCGCAGCAGCGAAAACTACAACAAACTGGCTTACCACACGGAGTTTCCGTGGATGGCCGATGGTGCCGATGGCGAAATCTCCATGAACTATGGAGTCATGAACAGCAAGGGCGAATGGGAAGTCTTGCGGCTGTATACTTTCCGGGAGTTTGCAGACGGCATGTACCGCCGCGATGCCGTGCTGGAAACCAATGAACAAGTCGCCTTTCAGCTCACCGACATCCCCTTGCCCGATGGTGTGCTTCGGGTGGATAAGGTGACGGTGCCGGATGCGACGGATATCCGTTTGGGACATTATGCCTTGGCGCAGGCCGGACAAGGCTTCTCCGAGCACAACCGCGAGGTGAACGGCCGGCCGGTGCGTATCGTGCAGAACGGCCAGTATAGCCTAGCCATGTTGCCTCTGGCCGGCTGGCAGGACATGCAGACCGTCTATCCCACAGGGCTGCACCCCGTCAGTGACACCTGCGCCCTGACCCTGGCCACCGGGCGCGTGGAGCAGGAAAGCATTTATGTAACCCTGATGCTTTGGAAAAAAGGCAGGAAAGCATTCACGAAAAAGGAATTGTCGCCCGTCAGGGAAATACATATTGCCCAAGATGGCAAACGCGTGGAAATCGTACTGGCCGACCGTAGCCGCAAGACGGTTAC
>CAYUYS010000169.1:0-3520 GCA_964449415.1 uncultured Paludibacteraceae bacterium
GTATTTTGGCGTGGATGGGAATGCCTTAGCCGTATGGAAACTGCGCATTTGCCAAGAATCGGCATTATGCGCAGCTTGTTCATTCGACTTGTGCTAAAACTCAATGCAACCAACTGCTTTTAGCAGATGGTTTTGCCTCCGCTCGGAATGGTGTGGCTGTGTTTGTTTACGCAAATGTCTATGGGCCCGCCTGCAATGTTGGAAACAATGGTGCGTTGTTTCTCAATACGTATTTCCAGCAAGTTGTTGCGGAACACAATGTGAAATTCGAAGGCATTCCACTGTTCGGGTATCTGCGGCTGCAAATGCAATTGGCCGTTTCTGATGCGCAAGCCGCCGAAGCCTTGCACCACGCTCAGCCACGTGCCGGCCATACTGGTTATGTGCAAACCGTTGGCTACATCGCTGTTGTAGTCGTCCAAATCGAGCCGGGCGGTACGCAAATACAGCTCGTAGGCGCGTTTTGTGTTGCCTACGTAGCTTGCCACAATGGCGTGCAGGCCGGCCGAAAGCGACGATTCGTGTACGGTGAGCGGTTCGTAGAAATCAAAGTTGCGTTGGATAACTGCTTTGTCAAAATCGTCCTCAAACATATACAGGCCTTGTATGACATCGGCCTGCTTGATAACCGACGAACGCATGATCCGGTCCCATGTCCAATGCTGGTTTACGGGCAACTGATCTTGCGGAATGTCCTTGGCGGCAATGAATTCCTTGTCCCAGAAGCCGTCCTGTTGCAGGAAGATGCCCTGCTCATTGTCTTCCGGCAGGTACATGTTGTTGATAATCCCCATCCATGTGTTGGTTTCGGTCCTTTCGTTGAAATCGAGCTTCTGACACAATTCCTTGTAGGCCCGGAAGTTCTCCTTCTTCATCCAAGCGATGCAGTCCAGGGTATATTGCAGGCACCATCGGGCCATGTAGTTGGTATACCAGTTGTTGTTGATGTTGTTTTCGTACAGGTTTGGGCCGGTTACGCCCAGCAGCATGTACTTGTGCTTGGGCCTTGAGTAGCTTACGCGCTGTGCCCAAAACCGCGCGATGGCAATCAGGGTTTCCAGTCCGTATTGTTCCAGATAGGCTGTGTCGCCGGTGTAGTCGATGTATTTGTATATGGCGTAGGCAATGGCACCGTTCCGGTGTATTTCTTCAAAGGTGTATTCCCATTCGTTGTGGCTTTCTTCTCCGTTGAATGTGGCTAAGGGGAAAAAGGCAGCCCCGTTCCCGATGCCGATCTTTTGTGCGTTGGCAATGGCTTTGGGCAGCTGTTTGTAACGATAGAGCAGCAGGTTTCTGGAAACGTGGGCGGGCGCAGTGCACAAAAAGAACGGAATGCAGATGATTTCCGTATCCCAACGCGTTGCGCCGGCATATTTCTCGCCGGTAAATCCTTTGGGGGAAATGTTTAGCCTCGCATCGTTGCCCGTATATGTCTGGTGCAACTGGAATATGTTGTAGCGGATGGCTTGCTGTGCGGCCGTGTCGCCCTCAATGATTATGTCCGATTGGGCCCAACGTTCCGCCCAAGCCTGCCTGTGTTCGGCAAACAGCCGCTCCCAGCCTTTGCTTTTGGCTTCTCGGGCTATTCGGCAGGCCGTTTCGGTCAGCTCCTCGCGCGGATAGTTCAACGAATCGACTACGGAAACGTACTTATGCAGGCTCAGCGTGTCTCCGGGCCGGACATCGGCACCAATGCTGAATCCGGCCACGCGCTCTTTCTCTATCTTGGTCACTTTGGCCGACTGCTGTTCGTTGTTTTTGTAAAGCACATACGTCAGTGCGCAGCATACGTGAAAATCCAGCCGGCGTGTCTGTGCCCACAGGTAGGATACATCCTGTTCCGTCTTGGTTTGGAGTACGTTCCAGAAGGGTTCATCGTAATTGGTGTGCGTGTTGCGTACATCGCCGTCTATGAACGGGATGAACGAAATCCGTCCTTCGTAGTTGAGGGATGTCACGGAATAGCTGATGGCACCGATTTCGTTGTCGGCCATGCTCAGAAAACGCCTGACGGACACGCCGATGGTGTTGCCTTTCAGCGATGTGGCTTCAAACGATCGTTCCAGAAAGCCTTCGCGCATGTTCAGTACGCGCCTGAAATTCCGCACGTCCCATTCGCCCATATCCAGCCGCTCATCGTTCAGCCGCACGCTTATGCCCGACCAGTTCGGGGCGTTTATTATTTTGTCATCGTTGTTGCAATAGCCGTTTTTCCAGTTGCCGCGTTCGGGCTTTTCGGGAAAATAAATGCCGGCAACGTACGAACCCGACATCGACTCGCCGGAGTAATGTTCTTCGAAAGTGGCGCGCTGTCCGATATGGCCGTTGGCTATGCTGAAAATACTTTCGGATGCCAATTGCTTGTCGGGCCGGAAACCGTCTTCAATTATGCACCACGCATCGTGTGTCAGATATTTGTTCATAAGCGCTTGTTTGGTTTATTTGGTCGTCCCCCGGATGATCAGGTTCGTTTCAATCGTCTTTTTATGCAAGGGTGCTTGTTGCCCGGTGTTTTCCCTGCTTTCCCGAATGCGGTTTATGAGCATTTCGGTTGCGGATGTGCCTATTTCGTGTCCGTGTTGTTCCACTGTGGTGAGCATCGGATAGCACGATTTTGCCAGCTCGCCGTCAGAAAAACCGCAAATGGCAATTTCGTGAGGAACGTTCAGCTTTGCCAGCCGGGCGGCGTACAATATGCCGGCGGCACAATGGTCGTTCATGGCCAGGAAACCATCCGGCCTGTCGGGCGCGTCTAACAGCTCGGGCGTTATGATAATGGCTTCTTCGCGCGTGTCGCATACTTTTACGAGGGTTTCGTCAACGGGCAATCCGTAATGCAGCAAGGCATCCATATAGCCGTTTTTCCGGTTTCGGGAAATGTCCAAGTGCAGGGGCGACGTGTAGAATGCAATCCGCTTGCAGCCCGTTTGTATCAGGTATTCCACCGCCTCGTAGGCTCCGGTGTAGTCGTCTACCACCACTTGGTCGGCCGGAATCTCCGCACATGTCCGGAAAAAGAGCACCAACGGAATTTCGTTGTCCACAATCTCCTGCAAATGCCCGTAACCGGTTGTCCGGCTCGACAGGCAAAGCAGAATGCCGGCAACCCGGCTGTTTATCAAGGCCTGCACGTTCTTGATTTCCTTTTCCGCGCATTCGTTCGACTGGCACACAATGACGTTGTAGCCGTTCCGATTGGCATAATCTTCTATGCCCGCCAGAATGGACGAAAAGAAGAAATGGACAATTTCCGGCACAATTACGCCTATCGTGTTGTTGGTGCTCATGCGCAGGTTGGATGCCAGGGCGTTGGGTTTGTAGTTATTGTCCCTTGCGTAGGCGTTTACAAGGTCTTTGGTATCCTGACTTATGTCCGGATGGTCTTTGAGCGCGCGGGACACGGTCGATGCCGATATGCCCAACGCCTTGGCTATGTCTTTGATAGTGATGGGTTTCTTCATCAGGAATACATGCGAATGAGTGCTCAAAATTACAATATGTTTGTGATAAATGCAAAATT
>CAYUYS010000170.1:0-3455 GCA_964449415.1 uncultured Paludibacteraceae bacterium
TGGAAGTAGCGCTATCCGTTGAGCTGGGCACGCAGGTAAGGGTTTATTCCGTCACCGGGCAGCTGATGTTGAATACCACGCAGCAACGCTTCACTTTGCCATCGGCGGGTGTGTACCTTATCACCGCCGGCGGAGAAGCCACCAAAGTGGTAGCGCGTCCGTAAGTGTACGCACCATAGCGTTACACGCATTTGCATATCTTGCCAAGGCCGGAGGCCTTGGCAAGATTGCTTTTGTAGAACCTTGTCCGCAGTATGTACCCTGCCTGAAAAACCGGCCCCGCCGGTTTAATGCCGGCGCACCGCCCGGCGTTTCATTTTTTCTGCCTATCTTTGCGGCCAATTCCGGCCGGAGGCCTGCGAACGGTGCGGCCGCCGGCAAACAACCATCCTTTACGAACCCAAGAACTGATTGCACAATGGATTTCATTCACATAAAAGGCGCGCGCGTCAACAACCTGAAGAACATCGAGGTAAAGATTCCGCGCGGGCAATTCGTGGTTATCACAGGCTTGTCGGGCAGCGGCAAGTCGAGCCTGGCTTTCGACACGCTCTACGCCGAAGGGCAACGGCGCTACGTGGAAAGCCTGTCGGCCTATGCACGCCAGTTTTTAGGACGCATGCAAAAGCCGGAAGTGGATTTTATCCGCGGCATTCCGCCTGCCATTGCCATTGAGCAGAAGGTAAGCACCCGCAACGCCCGCTCCACGGTGGGCACAAGCACGGAGATATACGACTATCTGAAGCTGCTGTTCGCCCGTGTGGGCAAGACTTTTTCGCCCATATCCGGCTGCTTAGTGCAGAAACACCGGCCGCAGGACGTGGTGAATTTTGCCATGCAGCAACCCCAAGGCACGCGTATGATACTGTTCGCGCCCCTGGCGGAACGCACCGACCGCACCATGCAGCAGCATTTGGAGCTGCTCGCCGGGCAGGGATTCAGCCGCCTGCAGGTGAACGACGAGTTGGTACGCATCCAAGAAATCACGGAAGGGAAACGGCCGCTGCAGGCAGGCGACCGCCTGCGGCTCATGATAGACCGCATAGTGGCCGACGGCGAAGCCAGCACCGCCAACCGGTTTACCGACTCCTTGGAGACGGCCTTTTTCGAGGGCGACGGCAGCTGCATCTTGCAGGTGTTTGACGAAAACGGGCCGCACGAACACTATTTCTCCGATCGGTTCGAAGCCGACGGCATGACCTTCGAACTGCCGAGCCGGCACCTGTTCGATTTCAACAACCCGCTGGGGGCCTGCCCCACCTGCGAAGGCTTTGGGAGCATTGTCGGCATTGACCCCGACTTAGTCGTTCCAAACAAAAGCCTGAGCATCTATCAGGAAGCCATTGCCTGCTGGCGGGGCGAGAAAATGAGCCTGTGGAACAAGGAACTGATAGCCAAAGCGGGCAAGTTCCATTTCCCGATACACAAACCCTACTACGAACTCACGCCCGAACAAAAACAGCTGCTGTGGACGGGCAACAAGTACTTCCGCGGGCTGAATGACTTCTTCCGGATGCTGGAAGAAAAGGCGTACGCCAAGATCCAGTACCGCGTCATGCTGGCCCGCTACCGCGGCAAAACCGTCTGTCCGGCCTGCGGGGGCGCACGCCTGCGGAAGGAAGCCAACTACGTCAAGTTTGGCGGGAAAAGCATCTCCGAGCTGGTCTGCCTGCCGGTTACGCAGCTGCTGGACTTTTTCCGGCAAGTCCCCTTAGACCCAACGGAAAAGCCGGCGGCGCAACGCCTGCTGCACGAAATCACCTCGCGGCTGCAGTTCCTCGCCGATGTCGGGCTGGGCTACCTGACGCTCAACCGCCTCTCCAACACCCTCTCCGGCGGCGAAAGCCAGCGCATCAACCTGGCCACCTCACTGGGCAGCAGCCTGGTGGGCTCGCTCTACATTCTGGACGAACCCAGCATCGGACTGCACCCGCGCGACACGCAACGGCTCGTGTCCGTGCTGAAGCAACTCCGCGACTTGGGCAACACGGTGGTGGTGGTCGAACACGACGAGGAAATCATGCGCGCGGCCGACCACATCATCGACATCGGGCCCGAAGCAGGCCGCCACGGCGGCCGGGTGGTGCTGGACATGCCGGTCCGGGACATCCACACAGCCACAGCGGAGCAACAAGAACAATCGCACACGCTGGCCTACCTGACCGGCCGGGAAAAAATAGAAACACCGCCCCTCCGCCGCCAATGGAACAACTACATCGAAATAACCGGCGCGTGCCAGAACAACCTCAAGAACCTGAACGTCAAGTTCCCGCTCAACGTCCTGACCGTCGTCACCGGCGTCTCCGGCTCGGGCAAATCCAGCTTGGTGCGCCAGATTTTCTACAACGCCCTCAAAAAACATTACGGCGGACACGCCGAACAATCCGGCACATACAACACCCTGAGCGGCAGCATGCATCTGGCCAAAGACATCGAAATAGTAGACCAGAACCCGATAGGCCGCTCCTCGCGCTCCAACCCCGTCACCTACATCAAAGCCTACGACGAAATCCGCAAACTCTTTGCCGACCAACCCCTGTCCAAACAAATGGGCTACACGGCCGCCTATTTCTCCTTCAACACGCCCGGCGGACGCTGCGAAGAATGCCAGGGCGAAGGCACCGTAACCGTGGAGATGCAGTTCATGGCCGACCTGGTGCTGGAGTGCGAACACTGCCGCGGCAAACGCTTCAAACCCGACACACTGGAGGTGATGTACAAAGGGCGGAACATCCACGACGTGCTGAACATGACCGTCAACCAGGCCGTCGAGTTCTTCGGACAAGGCACGACCGGCACGGAGAAGAAAATCGTCGGCAAGCTCAAGCCCCTGCAGGACGTAGGCATCGGCTACATCAAACTGGGCCAAAGCAGCAGCACCCTCTCCGGCGGCGAAAGCCAGCGCGTCAAACTGGCCTCCATCCTGGCCGCAGAAAAGGCATCGCCCACCATCTTCATCTTCGACGAACCCACCACCGGCCTGCATTTCCACGACATTAAAACCCTGATGCACGCCCTGAACGCCCTCGTCGACCGCGGGCACACCGTCATCATTATCGAGCACAACCCGGAAGTCATCAAGTGCGCCGACCACGTCATCGACCTCGGCCCCGAAGGCGGCGAAGCAGGCGGCCGCCTCGTGTTCGAAGGCACGCCCGAAGCCCTCGCCCGCTGCCCTGACAGCCACACGGGCCAAACCCTCCGGCTGTAAACGCCCCCACAGCCCTTATGGGGAAAGCCCTCCCGGCCCGCCGCCCACCTTCCGCCCCCCTCTCGCCCCTGCCCGCACGGGGGCTTTTTTTGTGAAAACACCGCGCCTTCCGCTATTATCGGAATCCTTGCGCCGGAACGCTTATAACCGCTTCGTGGGAACGACCGCAATCGGTGCGTGGGAACGGCCGTAATAGGTCAATATAGATATTCGTCAATGGTCAATATAGATATTGGCAATAGGT
>CAYUYS010000171.1:0-3412 GCA_964449415.1 uncultured Paludibacteraceae bacterium
AGTACAATTTGCCATCGATGGAAAAGGATAGGTATCGCAGCCTTTTCATCATGAATTGTTCGAAAACTGAATGCAACCAATAGCTTTCCCTTAAATACATTGCCCATGGATTTGTCATTGCCCATACAAAACTCCAACTTAGTGCTGGCCATACTGCTGGCCATTATTTTGCTTTCGCCAATGGTGTTCCGCAAATTGCGTATCCCGTCCATCGTCGGACTTATACTGGCCGGGACGCTGCTCGGGCCAAGCGGGCTCGGCGTGCTGGAGCATTCGGACGGCATCAAGCAGATGGGGCAGATAGGCCTGCTCTACATCATGTTCCTGTCCGGCATAGAGATAGACATCAACGACTTCAGGCGCAACCGCAACAAAAGCCTTGTGTTCGGTCTGTACACCTTTGTCATTCCCATGGTGCTGGGTGTGCTGACGAGTGTTTACATTCTGGGCTTCAACTGGGTGTCGTCCGTATTGCTGGCCAGTATGTACGCTTCGCATACCCTGATGACGTACCCGATTGTGAGCCACTACGGCCTGAGCAAAAACCAGGCTGTCAATATCACCATCGGCGGAACCATAGTGACGGTGCTGCTCGCGCTGCTGATTCTGGCCGGCATAGCCGGATACTACAAGGGCACCATCAACACGATGTTCTGGCTGCGCTTGTCGGGCATGACGGTGCTGTTCTGCTTTATCGTCCTGTGGGTGTTCCCGCGGATTGCGCAGTATTTCTTCAAACACCACAACGACAGTATCCTGCAGTTTGTCTTTGTCATGACGCTGGTGGTGTGCGGGGCGTACTTAGCGCAGCTGGCCGGCATTGAAGCCATTCTGGGCGCGTTCTCGGTCGGCCTGTCGCTCAACAGGCTCATTCCGAACCTCTCGCCGCTGATGAACCGGATTAACTTTGTGGGCAATGCGCTCTTTATACCCTTGTTCCTTATCAGTGTGGGCATGCTGGTCGATGTCCGCGTGTTCTTCAACGGCTACGAGGCTGTGCTGGTGGCCGTGGTGATGACCGTGGTGGCCACGTTCAGCAAGTGGCTCGCTGCCTGGATGGCGCAGCATACCTTCGGCATGACGCGCCTGGACAGGAAGATGATCTTCGGCCTGAGCAATTCGCAGGCTGCCGCCACGCTGGCCGCCGTCATGATCGGGTATGAAATCATCCTGCCTTCGGGCGAACGGCTGCTGAACGAGCACGTGCTGAACGGCACGATTATCATGATTCTCTTCACCTGCGCCATTAGCTCGTTCATTACGGAATATGCGGCGCAGCAGCTGTCGGTGTCCGACGCGGCGGATGCGGAAACCCCGGAGCGGAAAGAACGCATGCTCATTCCGATTGCCAACCCGGCCACCTGCGATGCGCTGATGGAGCTGGTGGTGCTGATGGTGGAAAACAAAGCCCGGTCGGCCCTCTACGCCCTCTCGGTAAGCCCAACGGAGGCGGCCTGCAAGGCATCGGAAAAGCTATTGGAGCGGGCGGCCAAGATAGGCGCGGCATCCGACAACCCGGTAAGCATGATCGCACACATAGACCCCAACGTGGCCAACGGCATAGAAACCGTAGCCAACGAAAGGGATGTGACGGACATAGTGGTGGGACTGCACCAACCAACCTCCGGCAAAGACACCCTCTGCGGGGAAATCATCGACAAGCTGCTCAAGTCGGTCAGCAAGTCGGTGTACGTCTACAAGCACGCACAGCCCATCAACACCATCAAACGCTTCCGGGTGGCGGTGCCCGCCAACGCCGAGCAGGAGATCGGGTTCATCGACTGGTTTGAACGCATCCGCCACCTGTCGATACAGATAGGCGCAAAGGTGTGCTTCTACGCCAACGAAGAAACAACCCCCATCCTCCGGACGCTGTGCAACCGCAAGCAACGCGGAATCTCCGGCGTTACCTTCGCCGAACTGGAAGACTGGGAGGACTTTCTCATCATAGCCAAGGACATCAGACCCAACGAACTCCTCATTATCATATCGGCGCGGAAGCAGACGGCATCGTACAACAGGCTGTTCGAAAAGATACCTTACATGCTCTCCAAGTTCTTTGGGGAAAACAGCTGCCTGGTGCTCTACCCGCGTCAGGACGGCACGGGCGAAGCCAGCGGCCAGGTGTTCAACACCACCGGCCAGAACACCGATGCCGACTTTAACCTCATACGACGTATTCAATATCACCTGAAATGGATCCGGAAAAAGCACCGAAGCTAAACCCCGCCGGGCGTATGCTTGCGCTCGACGTGTTGCGCGGCATCACCATTGCCGGCATGATAACCGTAAACAACCCGGGCTCGTGGAGCTATGTGTACGCCCCGCTAAGACACGCCGCATGGAACGGCCTGACCCCGACGGACCTGGTGTTCCCCTTCTTCGTGTTTATCATGGGGGTGTCCATGTATCTCTCCTACCGGAAGTTTGACTTCCGCCTCACGGGGAAGACCTTCGTCAAACTGCTCCGACGCTCTGTGCTGCTCTTCCTGATAGGGGTGTTCCTGAACTGGTTCGGCTTGTTCTGCCGCACGCTCAGTGCGTTGCGGGTGGAAGACTTGACACTGTGGGAAAAGCTGCTGGAGGCTGCCGTAGGCCGATGCGACGGTCTGCGCATACCGGGTGTGCTGCAGCGGCTGGCATTGGTGTCGTTCGGCGGCACCATGCTCTTGCTGTGGGTCAAGCCCCGGCGGGTGCTGTGGTTGGCGGGGGCGATACTGGTGGGCTACACCGCCCTGATGGTCGGGACGGACAGCTTAGATCTGACGGAAGCAAACTTAGCGGCGCGGGTGGATGTGGCCGTACTGGGCGCGGCACATTTGTACAAGATAGAAGGCCTGCCCTTCGACCCGGAAGGGCTGATCAGCACCCTGCCCTGCGTGGCACACGTGCTGCTCGGTGTGTGGGCCGGCCAACTATTAGACGCCCGCAAGGGCCACGCCGCAAGCATGCAAGGGCTCTTCCTCTTTGGCACGGTGTGCCTGTTTGCCGGCTACGGGCTCCATTACCTTTTCCCCATAAACAAAACCCTGTGGTCTTCGAGCTATGTGCTGGTCACCTGCGGGCTGGCCGCCTTGCTCTTTGCCTTGCTTATCTGGGTGATTGATGTGAAGGGGCGGCGGAAATGGTGCCTCTTCTTCGAGAGCTTCGGGGTGAACCCTATGGCTATCTTCGTACTGGCCGGCCTGCTGGCCCACCTGCTCGGGAATATCGGCTTTGCCTGCGGCGAACGCTACGTAACGCTCAAAGGCTTCCTTTATAGCGACGTGCTCCGGCCCGTGTTCGGCGACTACGTGGGGTCGCTGATGTTCGCCCTGCTCTTTATTGCGCTGTGCTGGGCGGTGGGGCACGTGCTTTACCGCAAGCGGATTTTTATCAAACTCTGACCCGACCGTTTTCTCCCCATCCATAA
>CAYUYS010000172.1:0-3383 GCA_964449415.1 uncultured Paludibacteraceae bacterium
CTCAATGCACAACAAGCAATGGTGTACTGTATGTGCTGCCATTTATCTGTGCACGCAGTATATATGTTCCTTCCGGTAAATCACGCACAACCATACGGGTGGAACTCACACTTTTCAGCAATTGGCCGGCGAGCGAATAGACTTGCATCACGGCCGGAGAACCTGCAGTGCCTGTCAGCCAAACCTCATCCGACGCGGGATTCGGGTAAACCGACAATGGCTTGTCTGCTGTCCAAGGCAATGCGGTTGAAACCTCGCCCATGGTCATGTTGTCAATGTAAATGCTTCCGGAAGCGGCCAGGAAACTGTTCTCACTGTCCTCGCGGTTCAATTTCAAACCGGTGAGCTGATAGCTTACACCTTCAGGAAGAACATCTTGCAGCGACACCTGATGATACTGCCATCCTGCATAATCCATTGTACAGATTTCTGCATATCGGATGTCACCATCCACACTGAATTCTGCCTGTAATGTATTGAATGAGAAATCGGCAAATACATGCAAGCCAAACATGTCGTCTGCGGTTGCCAGAACATCTGCCGGACTCACTGAGGCATAAAATGCCTCGCCATCCGAATCGGCAAAATTATAACGCAATTCATTCGAAGCTGTTCCATACAGTTTTTTGGACGTATTCCTATATACGGAAGCTGTAGTGACGGAAAGGCTTTTTGACGAATCGTAGACAAACACCAATGTATCTAATTCGTTGATGACGGTTGCTGTCGATTCGGAGCCGGTGCCGGTACGGAACGGAATCTCCACGGTTTCTCCCGTCGTGATTCCGAGCTGATCGGTTAATGTCGGACCTATTATCAGCTTGTAGTCGGTTTCCGGTGCAAATTCATCCACCATTTCAAACGATGTATGTCCGTATGAATCAACCTTGTTGTACGTAAACGAGCGGGTGTTTTTTGTCAATGTCGTTCCTTCCGAGTCCACTACCGAAATGGCACCCGACACAGAACCCGTTTGCAATGGCTGATCATAGATAAGGATAAACGAAGGCATCAAGGGTACATCCGTGGCATTTGCAGAAGGATAGCTCAGCAACAGGCCTAAGTTTCCACGGCTTTTGGTGACAAATTCCAGAACGAAGTCTTCTTGAAGGTGATTATCGTAGTTCTCATCCGGATGGCAAGCGGTGGTTGTCAGGCGCACGGTATAATTTGTTTTCGGCGTCAACATGCCGTTCGGCGAAAAGCGGAGCGTTTTGTTGCTGTTTTCCATGCTCAGCGTTCCCTCTGTTTCCGGTGTTATGGAGAATGCTGCCATAGTAGAATCGGCCAGCATATCCCAGTTAAAATTCAAAACAATATCCGTTGAACATTCCACGCTGTCTGTCGGCAAAGTCGGACACGGCTCGTACGAAACAACCTCCGGAGGAGTGTTTCGTATCAAAGACATGTCAAAATTACGATAGGTAATGTTATTGGCCGACACGGTTATATTCTCTTCGGAGTCATAATAATCATCTGCCTGAACCAAAAGCGTATACTCACCGGGCTCGACATTCTTGAACACAAATACGCCGTTGTACAGCGTGTCGGTCTCATAGCTATCCTTGACGGTCTCTCCTTGCTTCAAATATACTTTCGCACCATGCAAGGGCAACTGTTCATCGCGGCTATTCTTGATTTTAGAAAATTCCGGAAACAGAATTTCATTATTTCCATCGCGCACCGAACCGGCAACCACTCCTGTCGGAATTTCAGCATTTTTGAAATATGTACAAAACGACTTGAAGAAATGCCAGGATTCCAACCATTTGTAATCATCGTTCAACAAGCGGTACGTTTCCGGCGTATAATCGTGCATACATCCTTCGGAGATAACACCCGGCACTGTCAATGCGCGCAAAACGCCATAACCATCGCTCCAACCCATGACCGTCCGTGCAAAAGTCTTGTCGCCACGCACAGTATAATTTCCACTCCAGCAGGTAATCTCGTTTGTGTACAGATTTTCCGCAATTACCGTACTAATATCGCGACTCTTATCAGACGTAGGTGTCGCCGTCGGATAGCTATTCGTATCACCTTCATCTACTCCCGCATACAACATCAGCACATAATTGGCCGAACCGCTACCGGCATTGGAGTGTATGGACAGCATGAAATCCGCATTATATGTGTTAGCTTCTGTCACGATGGCCGATAAAGCCCGGTCGTCTGCCGTTGTGTTGGTAGTGCGGCTCATCATCACATCCGCACCGGCATCCTCAAGCATATCACGCAATGCCAATCCTTTATACAGATTGCTTTTGGATTCCCAAAAACCTGCCGTATCGCCGGAAGTGTATGGATAAACCACAATGTTGCGGTCATCGCTGTCGTAGCCGCCGTGCCCCGGATTGACATAAATTTTTACGCCGCTCAAGTCTTGCGCCTGCATAAAAACGAACGACATGGCGCAAACCATTAGAAATAAAACACGTTTTTCCATAGGTTCCTATTTATCAGATTATTACTACAAGCCTACTCTACTGCGACTGTCATTACATAAATTTTTCCGTCCGAGGTATTAAACGCAATTTTACCGCTTTGCGCCGACACAGACGGATACATGGCTATCTCCTTCCCGTCCGTAAGTTGTTGTTTTACAGTGCCATCCAACGACACTACCGCAATGCTGGAAGCCGTTATCACATGGCCATCATCCTCATCGTACATGCCGACAACCAGATTGTCTGTAAACCAGACGGGTGCGTTCAGGTGGCCAAGTTGCGTCAGGATATTGCCTTCCAGATCGCAAACGGCCGTCCCGTATTTGGTGTTGAACAATATTTTCTGCCCATCGGGCGACAACGAAGACCAAATGTAATTCAACTCTTCTTCGTACGGGCGCAAAACCGTGCGTTTCCCATCTTTGTAAAGCACCAAATCCAGATTTTCGTTGCTGACAAATGCAGGAACCGCAGTGGCCGTTTCACTGACAGTTGCCTTGCGCAACTGTTTTTCCTGACTGAACGCAATGCCGTCGGCATACGGAACCAACCGGCCAATATCGCGCCGGGGCGAAAGCAAAGTGTTGACTGCACCATCGCGCAGCGCGCAAGACTTCACGGAAACATAACTATAACCCTCCTTGATTTCCTTGGAACGGAAAAACACCGTCGAATTGTCGGTGCTGAACAAAGGCTGGTAGCCCGCACCTACATCCTGGCTGAGTTGTGTCAAACTGCCTTGTTGCAAATCAAACAAAGACAAGCCCGCGTAGTTTTCCGAAGTCAATAACATTTTTGTTCCATCCGCACTTAACTCCGGATAAAACCCGTTTTGAACGAACTCACAACTTAATACATTGATTTTCTGCGCATAAACAACATGTGCAGAAAAAATCAAGCATACTATCAAACATTTTTTCATATCCTTTATTTAGT
>CAYUYS010000173.1:0-3297 GCA_964449415.1 uncultured Paludibacteraceae bacterium
CAATTTTACCGTTTCCACTCATTTGCGTACTTTTGCCTTCCCAATTCAATAAAAACAGAGTAATGGAACAAAAAAGAACGGAAATCTCCACACTGGGCGAATTCGGGCTGATTCGTCACCTGACAGACAAATTCAAAATACAAAATGCGTCCACTATAAAGGGCGTGGGAGACGATGCCGCCGTACTGGATTATGGCCGAAAAAAAATACTTGTAACCACCGACCTGCTGCTGGAAGGCATCCATTTCGACTTGCAATACACGCCGCTCAAACATCTGGGTTACAAATCGGCTGTCGTAAACTTTTCCGACATTTATGCCATGAACGGACAGCCCAAGCAAATCACCGTTTCGATAGGCGTGTCCAAACGTTTCTCCATAGAGGATTTGGACGAAATATACGACGGCGTTCGTTTGGCATGTGAGAATTACGGTGTCGATTTGGTGGGCGGAGATACATCCGCATCACTTACGGGGCTGACTATCAGCATAACTTGCATAGGAGAAGCGGATGCCGACAAAATTGTGTACCGGAACGGCGCCAAACCGAACGATTTGATTTGTGTGACCGGAAATCTGGGTGCCGCCTACATGGGACTGCAACTGTTGGAACGGGAAAAACGCGTCTTTGAAGGCAACAGCGACGTGCAACCCGACTTTGAAGGCAAGGACTACATTCTGCAACGCCAGCTTAAGCCCGAAGCGCGCCGCGATGTGATAGAAGCCTTGGCCGAACATGGCATCAAACCTACAGCCATGATGGACATTTCCGATGGCCTGTCATCCGAACTGATGCATATCTGCTCTCAAAGCAATACGGGCTGTCGTGTGTACGAAGATAAAATACCCATTGATTACCAGTCGGCTGTCATGGCGGATGAATTGAATATGAACATTGTAACCTGTGCACTGAACGGCGGCGAAGATTACGAACTGCTGTTCACGGCAAGTCTGGAAGACTACGAAAAATTAGTCCTGCTGGACAACGTCAGCATGATCGGGCATATTACAAAGCCGGCATACGGGCTTAACCTAGTGGGTCGGGAAGGCGAGGAAATCCCGCTGAAAGCCCAAGGCTGGAACGCACTGCAATAAACACGAAGCCGATGTGTGCGAAAAAGGGCGACTCGTTCTGTCATGATTGACTTTTGAGCCGCCCTTTGCTATTTCCGCTTTTTGGGTCGCATCTTATTTTATGCCATCGTGTTTCAGCAGGGCATCTATGGTCGGTTCTTGTCCGCGGAAACGCTTGTAGAGCACCATCGGATCTTCGGTGCTGCCGCGTTCCAGAATGTTTTTGCGGAAGCTGTCAGCTGTTTTCTTGTCGAAAATGCCGTTTTCCATAAATACAGAAAATGCATCGGCAGCCAGCACTTCCGTCCATTTGTAGCTGTAATAGCCGGCTGCATAGC
Source organism: uncultured Paludibacteraceae bacterium (assembly GCA_964449415.1). Taxonomy (GTDB): domain Bacteria; phylum Bacteroidota; class Bacteroidia; order Bacteroidales; family Paludibacteraceae; genus CALUNA01. Next base: position 1,412 of record CAYUYS010000173.1, read on the forward strand.
CGCCGGAAAACAAGTGGCTGAACGTGGGGCTCAAAGCGGTGTTGCACTGCACGGGCAAAATGTCGGCGGCCGCGACGGCAGCTTTCTCAAAGGCAATGACCTTGCCATCGAATGGTTCGGTGAGCGTATGCCACGCCATGTCGAGGAAGCCGAAACTAAGCTGTCGTACACACAAGTAACCGGCGTTGTAGTTGGCCGCATCCTTGATTTTCTGTACCAATTCGGCCGGGATTTTTTCGCCGGTCTGGTAATGTACGGCAAACTCGTCGAGGAAAGCCTGCTGGCTGGCCCAGTTTTCCATAATCTGCGAGGGCAATTCCACGAAGTCGCGATATACGTTTGTGCCGGACAGGCTTTCGTACGTGCAGTCGGTCAGCATGCCGTGCAAGGCGTGTCCGAACTCGTGCAGGAACGTGGTCAGTTCATCGTATGTCAGCAATGCAGGTTTGTCCTGCGTCGGGCGCGTAAAGTTCATGACAATGATGGTTTGCGGGCGGCTGTCGGTGCGGCCATCTTTCCATTGTCCTTTGAACTCGCTCATCCAAGCGCCTGCACGCTTGCCCTCGCGCGGATGAAAGTCGGCGTAAAAAACGGCGACATGCTTGCCGCGGCTGTCCGTTACATCGTAGGCGACCACTTCCGGATGATAGACCTGTATGTTTTCATTGCGCGTAAACGTAATGCCATACAATTTCGTGGCAAGGCCGAATACGCCTTTTTTGACGTTTTCTAACTCAAAATAAGGACGCAAAATCTCGTCGTTAATGGCGTATTTCTCGTTTTTCAATTTTTCGGCATAATAGCTCCAATCCCAAGGCTGAACCTGGGTATAGAATCCGTGTGCCGTGGCATATTCCTGCACTTCGGCATATTCGCGCTCCGCAACGGGCTTGTAGGCTTCCAGCAACTGGTTGAGCAGGTTGTACACGTTTTCCGTGTTGGCCGCCATACGATGTTTGAGCACATGTTCGGCATACGACTCTTTGCCGAGCAGCTTGGCAATGGCCAGGCGCGTGTTCACAATATCGATGACATTTTGGCGGTTGTCATATTCGCCGCCCTGCAAGCAACGCGTGTTGTTGGCTTCCCACAACTCGCGGCGCAAATCGCGGTTGTCGGCATATTTCAGGAACGGCACAACCGTAGTAGGCTTCAGGTTCAGCAGCCAGCCTTCCTTGCCTTTCTTTTGGGCGTTTTCGGCTAACATCTGTTTTGTGTCGTCCGACAAACCGGCCAACAGCGACTCATCTGTCAGCAACATTTCCCAAGCATTGGTGGCTTTCAGCACGTTCTGCCCGAAAGTGAGCGTCAGCAGGTTCAGTTTTTTGGTCAGCTCGCGATACACCGCCTTGTCCTCTTCCGACAAGTTGGCTCCGTTGTCGGCGAAACTGTCATACGTGTCCTGCAACAATTTGGCCTGTTCTACCGTGAGTTTCAGTTTATCCTTCTGTTCGTACACGGTTTTGATGCGTGCAAACAGCGCCTCGTTCAGGGAAATGGCGTTGCTGTGCTCGCTCATTTTCGGCGACAATTCTTGGGCAATAGCCTGCAAATCGTCGTTTGTTTCAGCACTCAACAGGTTGTAGAAAACACCGGCTACGCGGCTCAACAGCCGGCCGGATTTTTCCAACGCCACAATGGTATTTTCGAACGTGGCCGGCGCAGGATTATTTACTATCGCCTCTATCTCTGCCATTTGTTGTTTCATACCTTCCTCAAAAGCAGGCATATAATGCTCCAGTTTGATATCCTGGAACGGGCAGGTTTCATAAGGCGTTTTAAAAGGTTTCAAGAACGGATTTTCTGCCGCTTGGGCAATGGCTGTTGTCAATAAGGCCATAAGGGCAAATGTTTTTAGTTTCATTGTTTTATCAGTTTAGTTGTAT
>CAYUYS010000174.1:0-3071 GCA_964449415.1 uncultured Paludibacteraceae bacterium
AGTATATAACGACGATTGATGTGAAATGGCTAAGGAAGAAAGTAGATTCAGTTTCTGCCGAATTGAGGAGAATCGACCTGCAAATACAGGAACTTAACTGGATGGCTGAATTAGAGGAAGATGTGTAATTGAAATACGGTGTAATATCATATCAGGGCGAGCATAATTCCGTTTGCAATTTTTGCAACCGGACAATATAAAGGGGTCGTGTTGGTGGCCGACGGGAATCGGGCACAGCGTCAAGCAAAATGCATTTCCAGCACACCCCCGAAAGGGGCTCACAAATGTAAGGCTCAATGATCTTAAGCTGCAATACCGGATGCTGACTGAAATGATATAAGGGTGGGAAAGGGGATATATTGATGGCCATGGACAAAAAATGTCCCGCTAGGTACGCTGATCTTACGGGAAGCAGGCGGGATTTGTTATGAGTTTTGCAGCCGTTCCGTATGTATATGGCACTTGCCGGCGCACTGCCATATACCATTTGCAACAGTGCGTGCATTTGTGTATTTTTGCCGGCCAATCGAAGTGTATATGCACGCATCTGTCACCATAAACCTGCCGGCATCGAAAAGCATTTGTAACCGCGCCCTTTTGTTGAATGCCTTGTCGGCGCGGCCGCAGGAAATCAGAAACCTGTCCGATTGCGACGATACGCAAGCCTTGCAGCGGGCGCTTTCCGCCATGCGTTCCGGCCAAACCGTTTTTGATATCGGTGCGGCCGGCACGGCCATGCGTTTCCTGACGGCATTGCTTGCCGGCACTTCCGGCGAATGGACACTGACCGGCAGCGCACGCATGAAACAACGGCCCATCCGGATACTGGTCGATGCGCTGAACAGCCTGGGCGCGGATATTGCCTATTTGGAAGCGAATGGTTTCCCACCCTTGCGCATCAGAGGGAAAAGGCTGCGGGGCGGCGCGCTAAAACTGGACGGAAGCGTAAGCAGCCAGTACATTTCCGCCCTGATGATGGTGGCTCCCTACATGCGCGATGGCCTGCAAATGGAGTTGTGCGGCGGGTTGGTCAGCCGTGCATACGTGGACATGACGGCCGCCTTGATGCGCACCTTCGGAGCCGAATTGCAGGTGGACTATCCGCGCATTGCTGTCGGAACAAAGCCGTACACGCCGGTTGCGTTTACGGTGGAGAGTGATTGGTCGGCGGCGTCGTACTGGTACGAGTGGCTGGCTGTGGCCGGTGAAGGAAGCATTTTCCTGCCGCATCTGTATGCGGACAGTTGGCAGGGAGACGCACGTGTGGCGGACATATTCCGCCCCTTGGGGGTGGAGACTGCCTATACGGCGGACGGCGTGCAGCTTAGGGCGACCGGCCGGTGTGTGCCGAGTTTTGTCTATGATTTCGTAAACCAGCCGGATCTGGCGCAAACGGTGGCGGTGGCCTGCTGTTTGTGTGGCGTGCCGTTCCGGTTCAGTGGTCTGCAAACCCTTAAAATCAAGGAGACAGACCGCATTGCAGCATTGATTGCCGAGTTGGGCAAGTTAGGTTTCGTCTTGCAGGAAACGCGTGTTGGGGAGTTGAGTTGGGAGGGTACATGTATGCCTGTGGCCGAACCTGTCAGCATTGCCACATACCAAGATCATCGCATGGCCATGTCGTTCGCTCCCGCGGCAATGCGTTTCCGCATGACGATTGAACACCCGGAAGTGGTCACGAAATCGTACCCGGCGTTCTGGAAAGAAAAATGCAAACTGATGCCTGATTGACATGTGGGTGATGCCGGTCATTGTGGTAATGGGCCTGTATGCCGTGCTGCTGCTGCTGTTCATGAGCGGCTGGAAACGCTTGCCGGAACAAACCCTACCCCATCCATCCCCCATTTCCCTACCCTTACCCGCCGTTACGGTGGTGGTGGCCTGCCGGAACGAGGCGGAACGCTTGCCGCCCTTGCTGGACGGTCTGGCCCGGCAGACGGTTCCTCCGAAAGAAATCATTTTGGTAGACAACGGTTCGACCGACCGCACGCCGGCTGTCCTGACGGCGTACGCGAGGCTTTTCCCCAACGTCCGCCTATTGTCCACCGACAGTTTTCCCTCCAAAAAGAAGGCGCTGGCGGCGGGGGTGCGTGCGGCAAAGTCGGAGTTGGTGTTGTGTACGGATGCCGACTGCACCGTGCCGGACACGTGGGTGCAGACGGTGGCAGCCGCCTTTGCCCGGGAGCCTTTCGATTTGCTCATTTTGCCGGTGTCCATGCCGGGCGAGGGCTTGTTTGCGCGCCTGCAGCAGTTGGAGTTTGCCACTTTGGTGGCCTCGGGCGGGGCTATGGCGGCGTGGCGGCACCCGATTATGTGCAACGGCGCCAACCTGGCCTTCCGGCGGGAGGAATGGGAGGCGAGCAGGGCCGACCTGCACGAGGAGTTGCCCTCGGGCGACGATATGTTCCTGCTGCACAGCCTCAAGCGGCGCGGGCGGCGGGTTCGTTTCCTGAAATGCCGCGGGGGCATGGTCTGCACAGCGGCCTGTGCGGATGTGCGGGCGTTTGTGCGGCAGCGCGGGCGGTGGACGTCGAAGGCCGGCCACTACACGGATGCGGACACGATAGCGGTGGCCTTGGTGGTGCTGGCCGCCAACCTGCTGTGGCTGTTGCTGCTTGTGGGGGCGTTGCTGCGCGCGGTGCCGTGGTGGTGCTGGCCGGCGGTGTTCCTGACCAAGTGGCTGCTTGACGGTCTGTTCCTGAAGCAGGTACAGTCGTTCTTTGCGTACCGGCATGTGGCCGCCGGGTCCTTCCTGCTGTCGCTGGTGTATCCGTTTTACGTGCTGGTGTCCGTTGGGTATGCGTGTTTCGGCGGGCGCGCCGGGCGTGCCGGAGCTGCCTGGTAAGACTTTTTTTCCTTTCTCCTTCGAAACCTTTTTTATTTCTCCCCCGAAATCGTTATAATCGTTCCCCCGAACCATTTATCGCCATTCCCCCGAAGCCTTTATAATCGTTCCCCCGAAGCGGCTATTATCGTTCCTCCGCAACGGTTTTTGTGCACCGCCGAATGCACAAGAGTGCACCGCCGAATGCACAGTTGTGCATCGCCGAGTGCACAGAAACGATCCCTTC
>CAYUYS010000175.1:0-3003 GCA_964449415.1 uncultured Paludibacteraceae bacterium
CCCCACTTCACCCCGTTTTCGCGGAGTACGTCAAACGGAACGGCAACGCTCAGCGTGATGTATCCATCGTTCAGCGCGGCCAGCAGGCGAACGGTGCAAGGCTTTGCCAGACATATACGAAGCAACTTGCTCCGCCGCTCCGCCGCCTGTGCACAAAACCGATCCAACGCGGCCTCGGGAATGACGGCCACGAGCTTGTCGTAAAACGCCCGCACGTCGGCCTCGCGGAAAAGCAGGACTTTGTCCGGCAGGAAATAGACCAGCAAGTCGGCCGAGCCGGTTTCCGTCCAGCCGCGCACCGTCGGATATTTGCTGTACAGCTCTATCAGCAAATCATCCCAACGGTGTTTGCGGAATTTTTCCGAAACGAACAAATCCACGCCATCCACACGGATACGCACATCAATGTCGCGATGCTGCATCTCAAGGTCTTCGGGTGTGTCGCGGTTATAGCGTTCCACTTCCGTAGCATGCAGGCACGCACGATAAAATCGGTCGGCACGCGCCGCCGAATCGCGCTCGTAGCGCAGGCTCTCACGAAAGGAATGGATCTGGTTCATACCAACAGTTGCGACATGCGACAAAGGTAAGGAGTTTTCCGCAAAGGAAAAACACTGTGCCCGCCGAGGCGGCAACGCTATTTGCCGGACGATTTCTCCGTCAGGTATTTCCAATAGCGCACGGGGATATGTTGCCGCTGCTTGCGCGGGTTCAGGCGTTCGCGTATGCAAGTGGCCCGGAAATAGTTTTGCCACAGCTGGCGGAACAGCTTTTCATCGTCCGAGAGGAGCTCATCCCGAAGCGAACCGCCCTGTATTTGCTGCGTCATTTCTTCGAAGGAAACCTGCCGCGTCCGGTGCAGGTCGTAATAAAACCCATATCCGCGTTTCAGGTCGTAGACTATCCATTTCTGGTTGGCGAAACGGTCGGCAAAGTGCGCCACCGCGAGGGGAAGCACATCGTAGAGGGGTTCGAAGGGTGCAAAATAGATGCCATCGGCGGTTTTCTGGAAGCGCGCAAACTGCATCAGGCGCAGCCGCTCGCCGGCCACCTGCTTGTATACCTTGAAAAGCGCCAGCACATCAGCATCGCCAAAGTCCAGCTCCACGCCCTGCGGCGCATCCAAGGCCTTGCACATATAGCGGAACAGCAACTCATCCACATGCGGATAGGTGTCGGCTAACCAGCACACGGCCAACTGATGCATGGCGGTGGGCGACAGTTTTTTCTGCAAACCGCGCCACACGCGCCGGGCCTTTTCCGGGTCGGACAGGCTGTGGAACAGCTCGTCGTAAAACAAAGGCAAAGGCTCTTCCTCTGCCAGCAGGCGATCGGGAAAAGCCTTGCGCACATAGGCATCGAACACGCAGGTAAGGATGCCTTCAAATGTTTTATCGTAACGGAAAATGCGCACGATCCGATTTACATGGAAATGTGTTCCAACGCGTAACGCATGCGTTTCAGCGTTTCTTCCTTGCCGATGAAATCGGTTATGTCGAAGATATGCGGCCCGCGCGCTGCACCCACCAAGCAAATACGGAACGCATTCATCACTATGCCGACACCATAGCCCTTGTGCGCTATCCAAGCCATGATGGCCGGCTCGGCTTGGTCGCCCGAGAAGTCGTCCATCGATGAAATCAGCTGCATCAGTTCCTTTATATGCCTGGGCGAATCGGCTTTCCATCGCTTCTTCAACGACTTTTCGTCGAACGCGGAGGGCGCTTCGAAGAAGAAGGCGCACTCGTTCCACAGCTCGGGCACGAAGTTCACGCGGTCTTTGACCAAGCCGACCACATGCGTAACCCGCTCCGAATCCTCGATAATCCCCTTCTCCACCAAAATAGGCTGAAACAAATCGGCCACATCGCTGTCCGTCTTGGCTTTCAGGTATTGGTGGTTAAACCATTTGCCCTTTTCAAAATCGAACCGAGCACCGCTCTTGCTCACGCGGTCGAGGCTGAACGCGCGCACGAGCTCGTCCAGTGAATAGATTTCCTGATCGGAACCCGCGTGCCAACCCAACAAGGCCAAGAAATTGATGACCGCCTCGGGGAAATAACCGCTTTCGCGGTAGCCCGACGACACATCGCCCGTTTTGGGATCGTGCCATTCCATCGGGAACACGGGGAAACCTAACCGGTCGCCGTCGCGTTTGCTCAGCTTGCCGTTTCCATCGGGTTTGAGCAGCAGCGGCAGGTGCGCAAACTGCGGCATCGCCTCCTCCCAGCCCAAGGCGCGGTAGAGCAACACGTGCAGCGGAGCCGATGGCAACCACTCCTCGCCGCGGATAACGTGCGATATTTCCATCAGATAATCGTCCACCACGTTGGCCAAGTGGTAGGTGGGCAGTTCGTCGGCCGACTTGTAGAGCACCTTGTCGTCCACAACCGACGAATTGATAACCACCTCGCCGCGCACCAAGTCGTGTACATGCACATCCTCGCCGGGTGCTATCTTGAGGCGCACCACGTACTGCTCGCCTGCGGCCATGCGCCTTTCCACCTGCTCGGGCGGCAAGGTAAGCGAATTGACCATTTGCATGCGCGTGCCCGCGTCGTACTGGAAATTCGGGATTTCCCGGCGTTTGGCTTCCAGCTCCGCCGGCGTGTCGAACGCAATATAGGCCTTGCCATCGTCCAACAACTGCCGCACATACCTTTTATATATGTCGCGCCGTTCGCTTTGGCGGTACGGCCCGTGCGGCCCGCCTATGCCGACACCTTCGTCAAAACGGATGCCCAACCAGCGGAACGACTCCTGTATATACTCCTCCGCACCCGGCACAAAACGGCTGCTGTCCGTATCCTCGATGCGGAGTATCAAATCACCCTTGTGTTGTTTGGCAAACAGGTAATTGTACAAGGCCGTGCGCACGCCGCCTATGTGCAGCGGGCCGGTGGGGCTTGGTGCGAAACGCACCCTCACTTTCTTATCCATATACGTTATTAAATTCGGCGGACAAAGGTACGATTATGCACGGACAGTGGCAAGTGTTGCACG
>CAYUYS010000176.1:0-2998 GCA_964449415.1 uncultured Paludibacteraceae bacterium
AACAGAACCAGAATCCGGTTATAAGAAGAAACTTATAGCCGGGTTTTGTTTTTAGAAATAAGCATAAATGGGTTCATAATAGCCTATGGGGGGTTGGGCTGGATAAGGTTAATTTTCGCCGGTCCCGGCCAGTTTTTCTTCCAGTTTCATCAGTTCGTCGCGGTATTGGGCGGCAGCCAGGAAGTCCAGTTCCTTGGCGGCATCGAGCATTAGCTTGCGGGTGTGTGCAATGGCTTTTTCCAGAGCGGGTTTGCTCATGTATTGCACGACGGGGTCGGCAGCAATGGAAAGCTGCTCGGGCGCAATATAAGCAGTCGGCTGCTGATTTGTGGCCGATGCCGCACTTAACGAATTGGCAAAACCCTTGCGGATGGCTTGTGGCGTAATGCCATGCGCTTCGTTGTAGGCCATCTGTTTTTCGCGGCGGCGGTTGGTTTCGTCTATGGTGATGCGCATGCTTTCGGTTATCTTGTCAGCATACATGATGACCCGCCCGTCCAAATGGCGCGCAGCTCTTCCTGCCGTTTGCGTCAGCGAACGGTGGTTGCGCAGGAAACCCTCCTTGTCGGCATCCAGAATGGCAACCAGACTGACTTCCGGCAAATCCAGCCCTTCGCGCAGCAGATTCACACCCACCAAAACATCATACAGGCCGCGCCGCAAATCGTCCATGATCTGCACACGTTCCAGCGTATCCACATCGGAATGTATGTACGCACAACGCACGCCCATTTTCAGCAGGTAAGCCGTCAGTTCCTCGGCCATGCGTTTGGTCAGTGTCGTTACCAGAACGCGCTCGTCTTTTTCCGTACGGACGGTAATTTCTTCGAGCAGGTCGTCAATCTGGTTCAGGCTCGGACGTACATCAATAACCGGATCGAGCAGACCGGTCGGCCTTATCAGCTGGTCAATGACTATACCTTGTGATTGTTCCAGTTCGTATTCACCGGGAGTGGCACTCACATAAACAGTCTGCGGGACAAGGGCTTCGAACTCCTCAAATTTCAACGGGCGGTTGTCTTTTGCAGCCGGCAGGCGGAAACCGTATTCCACCAAGTTTTTTTTGCGTGCGGCATCTCCGCCGTACATGGCGTGTATCTGCGGCACGGTTACGTGACTTTCGTCAATGACCAGCACAAAATCTTTCGGGAAATAGTCGAGCAGGCAGAATGGCCGGCTGCCCGGCGGCCGTCCGTCGAAATAGCGCGAATAGTTCTCTATGCCGGAACAGTAACCCAGTTCCTGAATCATTTCCAAATCGTAACGAACCCGTTCGTTGATCCGTTTGGCTTCGTACATACGCCCTTGGTCTTCAAAATACTTGACTTGCAAGGCCAAATCATGCCGAATTTCATCAAGGGCTTTGCGGATACGTTCCTTGGTGGTTACGAAAATGCTGGCCGGATAAATCTTGAATGCATCAAAATTGTCCAAAATACGACCATTGGCCGGCTCTATGCTCATGATTTCGTCCACTTCATCGCCCCAGAACACCACGCGGAGCACATAGTCGGCGTATGCCAGGAAGATGTCCACCGTGTCGCCCTTCACGCGGAAGTTGCCGCGGTTCAACTCGATTTCGTTGCGCGTGTACAAACTGTCGACCAACATGCGCAAAAAATCGTTGCGCACCAGTCTTTTACCGCATTGTATTTCAATCATGTTGCTGGTGAAATCGTCCGGATTGCCAATACCGTACAGGCAAGAAACGGACGAAACAATCAGCACATCGCGCCGTCCGGAAAGCAAAGCGGATGTGGCCGCAAGACGCAATTTCTCGATTTCCGAGTTGATGGACAAATCTTTCTCAATGTAGGTATCCGTGTTTGGCAGATACGCCTCCGGCTGGTAATAATCGTAATACGACACGAAATATTCGACTGCATTGTCCGGGAAAAAGTTCTTGAACTCCGTGTACAACTGGGCGGCCAGGGTTTTGTTGTGGCTCAACACGAGTGTGGGGCGTTGGATTTCCTGCACGACATTGGCAATCGTAAATGTCTTTCCGGAACCGGTAACTCCCAGCAAAGTCTGGTAAGGAACGCCCTGATGGATACCGTCCGACAGCTGCCGAATTGCTTCCGGTTGGTCGCCGGTCGGCTTGAATTTGGATATCAGTTTGAACAAATGTGCCAAGGAAACCGCGAAATAAAATCCGGTTGCAAAGAAACGATTTTTTATTGTATTTTTGCGGCAAACTAAACGGTACGAACATGAAAAATATTTTACTTTGGGGCCTTGCCATAATCCTAACCGCATGCGGCTCCAAACTCACGGACGAAGAAAAAGCTGCCTTACACATAGCTGAGGCCCGCCGGCTGATAGCCATGAACCAACTGAACAATGCCCGCATGGAGCTGGACAGCGTGCATGTGCTTTATCCGCGCCAAGTGCCTATGCGTCGCGTGGCTAAATATATAGAAGATAGCATAGATTATATGGAAAGCAAACGCATGTTGGCTTATTGCGACAGCATGCTCGTGCTCAAACAGGCAGAAGCGGAAACGCTGAAAAAACATTTCCGCTTGGACAGAGATGAGCGTTATCAGGATGTCGGGATTTATGTGTACCATTTATTGCGTACAGAAAGCAACGCGGAACGTTGTTATTTGCAGGCTACCGTATCGGAAAAAGCCGAAATAACGCTGAAAAGCACTTATTGCGGTGCCGGCGCGATAAAATACACACGCGTGGAACTGACTTCCGGCGAAGAAACCGTGCGCAGTGAAGAAGTGCCGCTCGACCATGTGGCAAACCATACATTTTCAGAAAACAACCTTACCTGGCAAATACTTTCCCTGAAAGATGAAGCCGCACTGAGCCTGCTCAATTTTATCTCCATGCATCAGCAGGATCGCATAAAAGTGACGCTGCCGGGCGAGAAAAACTACGTTTACTATCTGTTGGACAGCGAGAAAAATGCCTTGTGCGAAACGTATCATTTTGCCGTTGTCATGCGCGACATTGAACGCTTGGAGAAAGAAATCCGGAAAGCCAA
>CAYUYS010000177.1:0-2979 GCA_964449415.1 uncultured Paludibacteraceae bacterium
GTATATCTGACGTGATACTGTCTGTATCATAAAAAATAATTGCCGAGAGGATTTTATCCGCCCGGCAATCGTTTTTTACCAACCTGAAACTTATTTATTTCCCGTTCTTTTCACGTATGCTTTCCTGTCCAAAACAGGCATTCGGGAAGGGAAGAGACAAACGGTGACACAAATAGGGAGCAATCTCTGTTGCCGAAATCATATCGTCCACACGGTGGTTTTCGCTGTTCATTCCCCACAGGAAGAACGGCGCCGTAGGATTCGTTTCCTGCACGCGGTCTATCGGCTGATTTTTTTTATCCACAACCACCCAACCGGGGTGGAGCGTAAAGACGACATCACCGCATGTCCGCATGTGACAGGAATTCTGCAATTTATTACTCCCTTGTTCGTCGGGCGACAATGCCGCACGAAGTTGCGAAACCGTACAAGCGTTCTGCACACCTTCAAATTCCATCAAGAAATTTGCTACCTGTTTTTGCATTTCTTCCAAATTCATTTTGCGCTGTTCTATCAACAGACGATTCAGGTAAATATGGTTGTCGTAACATCCATCTATCCAGCGTTCATGGCCATACAATGCCATCAAATACGTATTGATCAAAGCAGCAGAACGTTCCGTGTTAAAGCATCCGGCCGGTATTCCGTGTGCCTCAAGCATCGTTGTGCCATACCCGGCATGAGGTTTTCCAACAAGCGCAACCAGCAAGTGTTCCTTGCCTACCCGTTTGACAAGTTGATCCAAAAGGAGACCCAAATCCTGATTCAAGCGCATATACATATCCTCCTGCTCGGCTGTAGATATATAATCTCCTGTTCCGGCCGGCGTTTCCGTAGTCAAATGCAACATAAGCAGATCGGGATGCAAATCCTCTCCCAGACGTTCCTGCTCCTGAATTTTTAAAGCCAGCTCGATAACCAGCGCATTGGCCATGGGTGTCTTTTTCAGAATGGATTTAGCTGATTTTTGTGATTGGTCAACTTGGTAGGAAAAGCCATTTTTCAACTCTTTTTCAGTCGGAGACAAATACAAACTGCAATTCATGCGCGGAGTCCACTCACGTCTGGCCATCTGGGCAAATCTCCCGCTCACATTCATTTCATCGGCGCAGGCAGGCAAACCTTCTGCATAAAAATTCGTACTCGCCCAGCGCATGGCCTTATCATCCAGCCAGGCAACTGCATTTGCGTTATGCCCTGCCAACACTATCGTTTCTGCAGCACTGACTCCGACTGCATAGATTTTACATTCCTTTCCATACATCAGTTTCAGTTCATCGGCAAAGGTCGTTGCCAACAATTTTCTGGGCGACAAATTTTCATCCGTTCCTATTCCGCTATTGTCCGCATCGGCCAGGCTGTGTCGGACTGAACGGTTTGCAACATCAAAAACACAATTCTCCATTATACCGTGATAATAGGGAATTGTGCCTGTACAGATGGTTGCCACACTCTCCACACCACCATTCACGCGGTGCGGAAAATAGATATATGGAAAATAGCTGCCTTCCTGCAACAATGTACGTAATCCGCCCTGCCCCAGATAATTTTCAAGCCGTACCAGATTCTGACGCTGCAAACCATCCACAACCACGGTAACGAGCAAACGCGGCGTTGATTGGGTATGCTGCGCTACTACCCTCTGTGAACTTGTACAGAAAACAGCAAGTAGCACACCGATGGTGGAAATTCGGGAAAAACGACCATTAACTTTCGGACGCAAGTACCAGACAAAAATGACCCGCATCAGATGTACGGCAACAATCCAGACAAAAACATGTTTCGTCTGTCCGGAACACAACCAGACAGCGAAGGCGAGCACATAGTATGCAAGCACTATCCAACGCATGCGAGACAAGACAGCTTGCCCTTTTTTAAAAAGACACAATACAAACGGAACAAACATAAGTGGATTCATCAACAATAAATTGAAGTTATTTTTTACAAGCGGATGCAACGACACAAATGACAGGTAAAACATCAACGTTCCGAGCAAGCCATACACAAGGAACAAACAGGCATCATACCAATATGCTGTCCTGTCCCGCTGAAGATCCCACACAGACACGACCGCTGTAAGCAATACAACAAGCATCACGCATAAAAGCGGCATGCCAAAACCGCTGTCTTCCGGCACGGCAAACACCCCCGTCTGCTCCCGGCTGACCAGTTTCTTCACGCCGGCCGCGTGGTGTACAGTAGCTTCCGAAACATAATTCATCAGCTCCTCCGGCAAAAACATGCGCTGTTCCGATGTCATGACTTGGTCTGCATCCTTACCAAATATTAAATTTATGCCAAAAGCAGCCCAAGAGGTAGGGCCGGTATAATGGTCTATGATATCGCGATAGGTATCCTGCCTTGTTTCAAAAACAGGTGCCTCCATTCTCCCATGCACATGCTTTACAATCAAGTAATATGGGCGTGTCGCACAATTGTCAAATACAAAATTGTAGCGATATACCCGGTTTTCCGGACGATAATTCAGCAACAAAGCATCCAGCAGGGCCTCTTTTTCGTCGTGCGTCAGGTTGAGCACCTGCTCGTAAACAGGACGTTTTTTTGCCACATATTCCCGGCAGAACGCCGACATGGAATTTATGCCCAGTTCGTAATCTGTTTCTCCTTTAACAAAGCGGCTGTAAAAATGGTCTGCATAAAAACTGAACATTCCATAATTAAACACTATGTCATTCTGGGCGGCCGGGTCATACACACGTATGGCCGTGTGTCCAAACTTGGTGTACAAAGCACTACCGGGAGCACATGTAATCAGACTAATTTGCGCATCCGGACTCAGGCGCGCAGCCATTGTGGCCACGTGACACGCTCCAAACAGAAACAATAGAAAAATGAACCGTTTCATTGCTATCTCCTTTACGTAAAAACAATACGAAGATGGTGCTTTTTTGCACCAATTATCATCGGACTTATTGGTCGATTTAAATTTTAGAATAAATTATATTGCTCCGGCTAATA
>CAYUYS010000178.1:0-2966 GCA_964449415.1 uncultured Paludibacteraceae bacterium
AAAAAGCCACTCAAAATAAGGCCGCAAAGTTACGCGAAATTTTTCAATATGGCAACGCAAAACTCTGTGAAACAAAATTAACACCGTTTGCTATTTCCACTTGGCAAATCCAAGCTTTTTATCTACCTTTGCGGCCTAAAAAATCATTAACCAATACACAATCATTTTACAATGGACAACAAGAAACGAGTTTACCTTTTCGGAAACGGAAAAGCTGAAGGCAGAGCAGACATGAAAAACCTGCTCGGCGGCAAAGGTGCCAACCTTGCCGAAATGAACCTGATTGGTGTTCCGGTTCCTCCCGGATTTACCATTACCACAGAAGTATGTACCGAATATTACGAAATCGGCAAGGACAAAGTTGTTGAGCTTCTGAGAAATGATGTCGAAAAGGCCCTGCAGCATGTGGAAACCTTGATGAACTCCAAGTTCGGCGACGTAACCAATCCGTTGTTGGTTTCCGTGAGGTCGGGTGCGCGCGCTTCCATGCCGGGTATGATGGATACCATCCTGAACCTTGGCTTGAATGATACGGTAGTGGAAGGACTGACCAAAAAGACGGGAAACCCGCGTTTTGTCTGGGATTCCTACCGTCGTTTCGTGCAAATGTACGGCGATGTGGTTCTGGGAATGAAACCGGTAAACAAAACTGATATAGACCCCTTTGAAGCTATCATTGAGGAGGTGAAGGAAACCAAAGGCGTTAAGCTGGACACGGAACTGGAAGTGGCCGATTTGCAGGAACTGGTTAAACGATTCAAGGCAGCCGTCAAGAAACAGACCGGCAAAGATTTCCCGGAATGTGCTTACGAACAATTGTGGGGTGCCATTTGTGCCGTATTCGACAGTTGGATGAACGAGCGCGCCATTCTGTACCGCAAAATGGAAGGTATTCCGGCCGAATGGGGAACTGCCGTGAACGTACAGGCGATGGTATTTGGCAACATGGGCGATACATCGGCCACAGGTGTCGCTTTCAGTCGCGATGCCGCCACCGGCGAAGACCAGTTTGTAGGCGAATACCTCATCAACGCCCAAGGCGAAGACGTTGTTGCCGGCATCCGAACACCGCAGCAAATCACCAAAATCGGCTCACAACGCTGGGCCAAACTGCAAGGCATTTCCGAAGAAGAGCGCGTAGCCAAATATCCTTCCATGGAAGAAGCCATGCCGGAAATCTACAAAGAATTGGATGCCCTGCAAACCAAACTGGAAAACCACTACAAAGACATGCAGGACATGGAATTTACCGTGCAGGAAGGCAAACTCTGGTTCTTGCAGACCCGCAACGGAAAACGTACCGGTGCGGCCATGGTGAAAATAGCCATGGATATGCTCCACCAAGGCATCCTGACCGAACAGGAAGCTGTTCTGCGGGTTGAACCGAATAAATTGGACGAATTGCTCCACCCTGTTTTCGACAAGGAAGCCCTGAAGTCGGCCAAAGTTATCGCCAAAGGTCTGGCAGCATCGCCGGGCGCCGCATGCGGCAAGATTGTGTTCAATGCCGATGACGCCGCCCTGTGGCATTCCAAAGGCGAAAAAGTGGTTATGGTACGTATAGAAACATCGCCGGAAGACCTGGCCGGTATGGCTGCCGCAGAAGGCATCCTGACCTCACGCGGAGGCATGACCTCGCACGCGGCCGTTGTGGCCCGCGGCATGGGTAAATGCTGCGTTTCCGGTGCTGGTTCGCTGATAATCGACTACGCTGCAAAAACACTGACCGTCGACAATACGGTACTGAAGGAAGGCGACTATATCTCGCTCAACGGTTCCACCGGAGATGTGTACATGGGAGCCATTACCACCAAAGATGCCGAATTGGATGAAGACTTTGCGGAATTGATGCGTCTGGCCGACAAATACACGCGCCTGGTTGTCCGCACCAATGCCGATACGCCCCACGACGCATCCGTCGGACGCAAGTTCGGTGCGGTAGGTATCGGATTGTGCCGTACGGAACACATGTTCTTCGAAGGCGAGAAAATCCGCGCCATGCGTGAAATGATTCTGGCCGAAGATGCAGAGGGCCGTCGCAAGGCTTTGGAAAAGATATTGCCCTATCAGAAAGCCGACTTTAAAGGGCTGTTCAAGGCCATGGCCGGTTGCCCGGTTACCGTCCGCTTGCTCGATCCGCCTTTGCATGAATTTGTTCCGCACGAAGAAAAGGAACAGCGCGAGTTGGCCGAAATCATGGGAGTTCCCTTCGAAACCGTGCGTCATCGTGTGGCATCCCTGCACGAAGCCAACCCGATGTTGGGACACCGCGGATGCCGTCTGGGAAATACCTATCCGGAAATTACGGAAATGCAAACCCGTGCCATACTGGGAGCTGCTCTGGAAGTGAAAAAGGAAGGCATTGAAACACATCCGGAAATTATGGTTCCGCTCACGGGTATTCTGCACGAGTTTGCCAACCAGGAAAAAATCATTCGCGACACCGCCGCAAAATTGTTCGATGAAATGGGCGAAACCATAGACTTCAAAGTCGGCACCATGATTGAAATTCCGCGCGCTGCCCTGACAGCCGATAGAATCGCCACGAAAGCCGAGTTCTTCTCGTTCGGAACAAACGACTTGACCCAAATGACCTTTGGTTACAGCCGCGACGATATAGCATCCTTCCTGCCGGCATATCTGGACATGAAGATCCTGAAAAACGACCCGTTCCAGGTACTCGACCAGAACGGTGTGGGCCAGTTGGTACAAATGGCTACCGAAAAAGGCCGCAACGTACGTCCGGAGCTGAAATGCGGCATCTGTGGCGAACACGGCGGCGAACCTTCGTCCGTGGAATTCTGCCACCGCGTTGGTTTGAATTACGTGTCATGCTCACCGTTCCGTGTGCCCATTGCGCGCTTGGCTGCCGCACAGGCGGCTATCAAGGATGAGAAATAAGCATCCCGATTGGTTATGAAAGAACGCTTGCCGCAACTCCGGCAGGCGTTTTTTCTGTCTCGGGG
>CAYUYS010000179.1:0-2847 GCA_964449415.1 uncultured Paludibacteraceae bacterium
TTGGGGGCGGTTGGATGCCCATTTCTTCCGCTTTTTGTAGCATAAAGGCGCGGGCCGCGTCGTATTCGTTGGGGATAAGCCCGTCCAGAATAGCCTCCTTAATGGCCGCTTTCAGTTCGCCCACCTGGTTGCACGGGGGCAGCCGGAAGGTGTCCATGATTTCCCGGCCCTTGATGGGGGGCTGGAAGTTGCGGATGCGGTCTTTCTCCTCTATGTCCCGCAGTTTTTGGCGCACCGTCTGGAAGTTGAGCCGGTAACGCTTCACTTTGTCGGGGTTCTTGGAGGTGATGTCCGCATTGCACAGCGTCATCAGGTCGTCTATGTCGTCGCCGGCTTCGAAGAGCAGTCGCCTTACGGCCGAGTCGGTTATTTCGTCTTCGCTGAGCACGATGGGGCGCATGTGCAGGTTGACCAGCTTCTGTACGTATTTCATCTTCTCGTTCAGCGGCATCCGCAGGTTTTTGAAGATGTTGGGGATCATTTTCGCGCCCACGAAGTTGTGGTTGTGGAAGGTCCATCCCAGGCGTTGGTCGTAGCGTTTGGTGCGCGGTTTGCCGATGTCGTGCAGCAGGGCCGCCCAGCGCAGCCACAGCTTGTCCGACGTTTCGGCCACCTTGTCCACTACGGCCAGGGTGTGCATGAAGTTATCTTTGTGTCCGCATCCGTCTATGGTCTGCGTTCCTTTGAGGGCGGCCAGTTCCGGGAAAATGAGCGGCAGCAGGCCCGTCTTGTCTAATAGCAGCAGGCCCACCGAGGGTCTTCGGGACAGCATGATCTTGTTCAGTTCGTCGGCTATGCGCTCCCTGCTGACAATGGCTATGCGCTCCCGGTTGCGTTCTATGGCCTCGAAGGTAGCCAGCTCTAAGTAGAAGCCCAGTTGGGCGGCAAAGCGTATGCCGCGCATCATGCGCAGGGGGTCGTCCGAGAAGGTGATGTCCGGGTCGAGCGGCGTGCGGATTATCAGGTTCTCCATGTCTTCCAAGCCTCCGAACGGGTCTACCAGTTCGCCAAAACGGTCTTTGTTCAGGCACAGTGCGAGGGCGTTTAGGGTAAAGTCGCGGCGGTTCTGGTCGTCTTCCAGCGTGCCATCTTCCACAACGGGCTTGCGCGAATCGTGCCGGTACGACTCGCGGCGCGCCCCGACAAACTCTACCTCCAGGTCCTTGTACTTCACCTGCGCCGTGCCAAAGTTCCTGAACACAGCCAGGTGGGCGTGCTTCCCTATCTTTTGGGCAAAAGCCCGGGCCATTTCTATCCCGCTTCCTACCACCACCACGTCAATGTCCTTTGAGGGGCGGTGCAGAAACAAGTCGCGCACGTATCCGCCTATGACGTAGGCCTCTTTGCCCATCTCCTCGGCTATGTCCGACAGGAGGGAGAACACCGGTGCCTGGAGTTTGTCGGCGCAGTTCATGGGTTCAGTATTGCGAGTCATACCATTGTTTCAGTTCGTTGTAGGCTTGCAGGGCTGCTTGCAGGCGGGTGTCGTTGGTGCGGGCAAGCCGCGAATAGCGCACCTTGGCTATCCATTTGCGCAGTTGGCTGTACCAGATGCAGGCCGGGCGGGCCGACAGGGAGAACACCGCCAACGCACCCAGCAGCACGGCCGGCTGCCACGACACGCAGAGGCCCACCGCAACCAATTGCAGGATATAGAGCAGCGGGTAGATAACCAGTGTGAAACCAAAGTGCACAGACGAGTAGAACAGCGGGTTCCGTACCTTGAGCACATCCCGTCGGATGATGACGGGCAGGAAGAACGGCAGGCAGTTGCACACCAACCCGACGATGAATATCGGTGCGCTCACCAATAGCGCCAGCAGTTGGAGCAGCAGGCCCTTGGCGGGTTTGGGGCATTGCAGCAGCCATGTTTTCAGCCGGGTGGCCTGCAGTGACTGTTTCAGTTGTTCGGCTTGTGTGGTCAGGAAGGCTGTCTGTTCGTTTGTCTCGATGGCACAGAGCTTCTCGGCCAGTTGCTGCCGTGCGCGAAACCGGTTCAGCACGGTTGGTTTCTGTTGCTGCCGTTCGCACATATACCGGTCGAGCGCGTAGGTTATCGTTTCGAAAGCGTCGTAGTGTTCGTTGCTTGCCAGGTCGAGGGTCAGGTCGTGCAGGTCGGCAGCTATCTTGTCGCGCAGGCTGTTCATGGCAGCCGGTGCGTTTGCTGTGTATTCCGGCATGTAGTCGGCCACCTCTATGGGCTTCCCGACATTGATAATGATGTGTTTGCCGTATTTGATAAAGTCGCCGTAGTCCAGTCCGACGGGCACAACCTTTATTTTCTTTTCCTGTCCGTATTTCTCTTGTGCCGTGAAGGCTATGCGGCAGATGCCTTTTTGGAGCGGGCGCATTTTGCGTTGTGTGCCCTGGTTGCCTTCCGGCAGGATGCCTATGGCGTTTCCGGCGTGCAGCACCGCCACCGACTTGAGGAAGGTGTCGTTGTTTTGGGTCATGTTTTCGCGGCCGTCGCGTATGCGGAACGCCGGCATTATTTTCACGTAATCGAGCCAGAAGGCCGCCGTCTTGTTACGGAACATGTCGGCGCGCGCCAGGAAAACGATGCTGTGTCGCCACGGCATGATGGACAGCATGGCCAGAGCATCCATGAGTGCGTTCAGGTGGTTGGCCGCAAAGATGAATGGCGCGTCGCGCGGGATGTTTTCCTCGCCCACCACGATGTAAGGCCTGTAATAACGTTTGAATGCATAGTTTACTCCAAGTTTCGGAATAAAATAGCGAAGCGGTAAGTCGTAAATCTCAGCCATGTTCTTATTCTTTTTGGCAAACAGCCGTTTTTGATTTGGCCGCAAAAGTACGCAAAAAAAGCGGAATAAGTTGCAAGCTTTT
>CAYUYS010000180.1:0-2845 GCA_964449415.1 uncultured Paludibacteraceae bacterium
CCGCCGGGAAATGGCTTGTGCGGTGAATAAAATCCTGTAACTTTGCACCTGATTTGCATAGCAAAAGCCTTATGACAAAGAGGTATGGAAAAATATTGGTGGTCGACGACAACGCCGGCATCCGTTCGGCCCTGAAGATCTTGCTGCCGGTTTATTTTGAGGCAGTGGAACTGTTGCCTTCTCCGGTCGGATTGATGGCGAAAATGGCAACGTTTTGTCCGGATGTCGTGTTGCTGGATATGAATTTCAAACGGAACATCAACACGGGCAACGAAGGGCTGTTTTGGCTTTCCGAGTTGAAGAAAAGTTACAAGGACACGCCGGTGGTGTTGTTCACAGCATACGCCGATGTTGCCTTGGCCGTGGAAGGCATGAAGCGCGGGGCTTTCGATTTCATCGTCAAGCCTTGGGAAAACGAAAAACTGTTGCAGACTTTGGGCGATGCCTGCCGGAAACACAAAAACCGGCCGGCTCCTCACGCAGTTGTGCCGAACCGGCTTGGGGAAAACGGTATGCGCTGGGGCGACGGTCAGGCCATGCATGCCGTGCGCCGGATGGTGGAAAAAGTGGCACCGACGGATGCCAACGTGCTGATAACCGGCGAAAACGGCACGGGAAAAGACTTGCTGGCGGCGGAAATACACCGCCTGTCGGGCAGGGCAGCCAAGCCTATGGTGTGCGTGGATTTGGGTGCCGTAACCGAAACCTTGTTCGAGAGCGAGCTGTTCGGACATGTCAAAGGGGCATTTACCGATGCCAAATCCGACCATGCCGGCAAGTTCGAGCAGGCAAACGGCAGCACGCTTTTCTTGGACGAGATAGGGAACATACCGCTGCATTTGCAGGCCAAACTGTTGCGCGTGCTGCAAAACAGGGCAGTCATGCCCGTGGGCGCGTCGCAACTCATACCTGTCGACATACGGCTGATTTGCGCAACGAACATGGATCTGGCCAAAATGGTCGCCGAAGGCACTTTCCGCGAGGATTTGTACTATCGCGTAAACACCATGCAGATACATTTGCCGCCGCTGCGCGAACGACAGGACGAAATTTTGCCCTTGGCGGAAATGTTCCTGAAAGAATTTGCCGCTACGTATCGCCGGCGGGCCGAATGTTTTAGCCCGAAAGCAACGGAAGCATTGTTGCGCAACAAATGGCATGGCAACATCCGGGAGTTGCGCAATGTGATTGAAAAAGCGGTCATCATTTCCGAAGGCCAAACCCTGACCGAAAACGATTTGGCTTTTTCCGAAAATCGGCTGTACCGCTCGCCGGCCGACAGTGCCGAAATTGCCTCCGGCGACACGCTGGACATGGTTGAGGAAAAGGCTATCCGCGCTGCCATGCGCCAATATGGCGGCAATTTGTCGGCTGTTGCCAAGTCGTTGAACATCAGTCGCCCTACCTTGTACAGCAAATTGAGAAAATACAATATCTGACCGCCTCATGGATGATATGCTTCAACTGCTTGTGTGCTTGGCTTTGCTTGTGGTCGTGGTCTTGCTGTCGGGCTGGTTCTTTTCGCACAGAATACGCCGGAAGGTTTCATACATGCTTGATGCGTTGGAAGATAATGAAACCAATTTCCGTTTTCGGGAAAACCGTTTTATGGATCGCCGCATCAACAAGACCCTGAACCGGATGAAGCGGATTTTTGACAAGGAAAAGGCCGAACTCCGCGAACGTGAAGTGTATTACGGCATTATGCTGGACCATGTCAACACGGGCATTGTGGTGGTGGATGACGACAAAGGGCACGTGGCCTATTCCAACGTCGCTGCACGCGAACTGCTCGGCATTTCTTCCCTGGTAAACCTCAAACAACTGAACATTATCAGTCCGTCGCTGATGGAAGCCTTCTTCAAGGTGACGCAAGGGCATGAAGAAAAGGCCGGTTTTGTCAACGAAGTTTCCCGAAAAACCATCTCGCTGACCTCATCGGATGCGTTCATTGGACGCAAAAAGGTGAAAATCATTGTGTTTAACGATATCAGCACGGAAAAGGAAGCAACCGAAGACGATTCCTGGTCGAAGTTGATCCGCGTCATTACGCACGAAATCATGAACACGGTTGCGCCGATAGCGGCATTGAGCGATGCCTTAGCCGATTACGCAACCAACCACACGTCCGCCGAACTGTTTTCTTCCGACCAAAACGGCGGACTGGATTTTACGAACGGTTTGAAGACAATTGCCTCCTCATCCAAAGGACTGATTAAATTTGTGGATTCCTATCGCAACCTGACCCATTTGCCTGCGCCGCTGAAAAAAGTGTTGTATCTGAAAGATGTGGTCATGCGCGTATTCCGACTAAGTGAACAGCAAATGTCGATGGCAGGCATATCTTGTTCGTACGACGAAAATCCGGCCGGAGTTATGATCTATGCCGACGAAGATTTGATTTCACAAATACTGATCAACCTGTTGAAAAATGCCCTTCAGGCAGGAGCCACGGTGATAAAAATCACTGCCGGCGTAAACGATGCCGACAGTGTGATCGTGAACATTGCCAACAACGGACAACCCATTCCCAGAGAAAATTGCGAAGAAATATTCGTGCCTTTCTTTACCACCAAACTTACCGGATCGGGCATTGGCCTGAACATTTCCCGCCAAATCATGCGGCGGCACAACGGCAGCCTGATTTTGTCCAAAAGCACCGAAACCGAAACGGTTTTCTCCCTGATATTCAGATAAAATTGTTGCAGCAAACCGCAACGAGGCAAGCCCGGGTGCAATAAAACAGCTTCGAATTTCTAAAAAACCCCTTGGTTGACAAATGAAAGCGTATGGCTTGGATGATACGAAAAGGGAAATTTTCTTGTGGTACACATCCCTCCCCGCC
>CAYUYS010000181.1:0-2796 GCA_964449415.1 uncultured Paludibacteraceae bacterium
CTTCTTCTGCAGAATTAGTGCTGTCAACAAGTGTTTTTTTGGCAAATTTTCGCAATACGACAGCGTGCATGGCGGCAAATTTTCGCGGCGCGACGAAGTACATGTTCGTTTTTTTACGTACTTTTGCGTCGGCTTTGCAATAACCTGATACATTTTCCTTTAACATGAATACATTGACCAGATTCCTGCTCGTGCCGGCTGTCGTGTGGCATCTGGCGGGGGCGCTGCAGCCTGCGGCGGCCCAAATGGGGAAGTTTTATTCGGCCGACACCAAGCTCTCCAGCAGTCTGATCAACCAATTGTTTCAAGACAGCCGCGGCTTTGTGTGGATTGCCACCGAATACGGCCTGAACCGCTTCGACGGCCTGCACTTTGTCACCTATTGGCACGCGGCAAACGACTCCACTTCGCTAAAGGACAACTACGTGCACACTATCTTCGAGGATAGCCGCCACCGCTTGCTCGTGGGCTGCATAGCCGGCCTGCAGCAATACGACCGCGCAGCCGACTGCCTGTTAGACATACCCATTTACCGCAACGGCAAGCGGGTGCACCCGCACGTAACCCAAATACTGGAGCGGAGCGACGGCGAAATCTGGTTTGCTACCTCCGGGCAGGGCGTGTTCCGGCTGGAGAGCGACCTGAGCCGCGCCACCCCGCTCGAACCGCTTATGCAGCAGGTGAACCATCTGTACTTCAGCTCCATTTACGAAGATGTGTACGGCGACGTATGGTTCGGCACGGAGCACTACGGACTGGTGTGCTACCGGCCTTCGAGCGGGAGCGTGCGGATATACCGGCAGCCCGACGTGGCGGAGAATTGGATAACGGCTTTGTGTGAGGACGCGGCCGGCCGGCTCTTTGTCGGCACCTCGCGCCAAGGCGTGATGCGCTACGAGCGGGCCACCAACAGCTTCGTGCCCGTGCCCTACCGGCAGGGAGAAACCTTCTCGGTGTTCTGCATGCAGCAGGTGAACGGCCGGCTGCTGATAGGCACCGATGGGCAGGGGCTGAAATGGTACAATCCGCACACGCGCCGGGTGGAAGACCTGGTCATCAATTCTGCTCCCATCAACTTTGCCGATGGAAAAGTGCATTCCATCATGCAAGATAGGGAAAACAACCTCTGGCTGGGGCTTTTCCAAAAAGGAGCGTTGCTCATAGCCGCCGAACAGGAGGAGTTTGAGTATTACGGCGACAAGCTGGCCGACAACCCCATTGGGCGGGGCTGCGTGATGGCCCTCTATGCCGACACCGACCGCAGGCTGTGGGTGGGCACCGACAACGATGGCCTGTATGTGCTCAACCCCGAGGGCCGACGCCTCCGCCATTACGCACCGGGGCAGTCGGGCATACCCACTGTGGTGACCTGCATCTTCCGCGACTCGCGCCGGAACCTCTGGTTGGGTTCTTACAAAGACGGCATACTGCAGCTGGACGAGCGCACGGGGCAATGCCGCAATCCATTTCCGCAGATAGACAGCAAAACCATATACACCATTACCGAAGACAAGCACGACAACCTCTACATAGGCACCTTTGGCGCGGGCTTCTACATCTACAACCTGCGCACGGAGCAACTGATGCACTACGAATCGCGCAAGGACGAGAGCGGCGACCTGAAACGCAACGAACTGGTGAACGACTGGCTGACCTACATCTTTTGCGACAGCGACGGCCTGATATGGCTGGCCCATCACCAAGGCGTGAGCTGCTTCGACCCGCACAGCGGCAGCTTTCTGAACTATGGCGGGCGCAACCTGCTGGTAAGCGACTGCGCCGGCTATGTGCTTGCCGAAGATGCATCGGGCCGCATCTGGATGGGCACAACCGACGGACTGTATTGCTTCGACAAACAGACGGAAAGCATCCGAAAGTTTACCATGGCCGACGGCCTGCCCAGTAATATTATCTGCGGCATTTGTGAAGACAGCCGGCACAACCTCTGGATAAGCACCTACCGGGGCATTAGCAAGTACGAGACGGCCAGCGGCGTGTTTGTCAACTACTACGTGGGCGACGGCCTGCAAGGCAACGAGTTTACACACGGCGCATTCCACCAAGACGACCGGGGCAAATGCTACTTTGGCGGGGTGAATGGCATTACGGCCTTCCGGCCCGAAGCCATCAGCGAGGTGAAGGACGACATGCAGGTGTGGATTACCGGCTTTTTGGTGTCGGGCCAACCGGCCAACAAGAACACGCTTTCGGGCGGCGAACCCATCATGACGGCTGCCGTGCAGGATGCCCGCGAGTTCAGGTTGTCGTACGAAGACAATACCTTCACCCTGAATTTCTCCACCTTGCGCTTCCACAACCCGGAACAGATGGTGTACCAATACCGCATCAAGGAGCTGGACAAGGCATGGATATCGTTAGAGCCGGGCGTAACCCAAGTGACCTACAGCAAGCTGCCGGCCGGCAACTACACCTTTAACGTGCGGGCACTGAACCGCGGCCTGTACTCCGATGTGCGCGAGGTGCTGATACGCATTGCGCTGCCCTGGTACCGCACTTGGTGGGCCTACGGCATTTACGCCTTGTCGGGCGGACTGCTCATACTGGGCGTGGCCAGTTACATAGTGGCCCGCATGCGGCACCGGCGCGAGATAATGAAACGCGAGTACAAAGAGCAACTGAGCGAGGCCAAGCTGCAGTTCTTCATCAACATCTCGCACGAAATCCGTACGCCCATGACCCTCATCATCAATCCGCTGGAAAAGCTGTTGGCAGAAAGCAAAGCCGGCCCGCTGCATCACACCTACCTGATGATTTACCGGAACGCCCAGCGCATTC
>CAYUYS010000182.1:0-2768 GCA_964449415.1 uncultured Paludibacteraceae bacterium
CTATATTGCTCTGCTTCATCCGAACTGATGTAGTTGTCCAATATTACTACGTTTGTCTGACAAACCATACGCTCTCATTTAATTCAACCAACGGGTGGCCGGTGGCCCTATCCGTTGCGTAAAAAAAACGGCAGACTCACGCCTTGCCGTTTTTTCGTTGCATTTTGCTGCCGCACGCGGCTGATTACATCTTTTTCTGTTTGACCTGTTTTTCTACAATGGCATCCAACACAGCCACTGCCGTGATATTGACAATATCACGCACCGAACTTTCGAAATCCGTGAAGTGAACAGGCTTGTTCAGGCCCATCTGAATCGGGCCGATAATCTCCATGTCATCGTGGTTCATGGCCTGCAAAAGCTGGTAGCCGGCATTGGCCGAACTCAGATTCGGGAATACCAGCGTGTTGACTTCCTTGCCAAACAAACGGGTAAACGGATATTTTGCATCGCGCAACTGGTCATTAATGGCAAACTTAACCTGCATTTCACCATCAATGGCGAGTTCCGGATAATTTTCCTGCATATATTCCACGGCTCTGTGTACGTTGACCGGACTGCCGGTTGTATCCGTTCCGAAATTGGAATACGACAACATCGCCATTACCGGCTCGTGGTTGAAAAAGCGCACTGTCTGCTCGGCAAGACGTGCTACATCAATCAATGTCTCCGTATCCGGATGACGGTTGATAAGCGTATCGGCCAGGAAGAAAGTGCCTTTTTTGGAGTTGAGGATGTGCATGGTTCCGAAATGCTTGTATTCCGGACGTATGCCTATAACTTCCTTGGCAACCTTTATCGTATTGGAATATTTCGTATAAATGCCGGTGATAAACGCATCTGCCTCGCCGGTTTTCACCATCATCATGCCAAAATAGTTGCGCTCGAACATTTTATCGTTGGCTTCCTCAAAGGTATAACCTTCGCGCGCTTTGCTTTCTACCAATATGCGGGCATAGCGTTCGCGCCGCTCCGACTCTCTGTCATGACGCAGATTGATGATTTCAATGCCATCCAAGTTCAGATCCAGTTCGGCCGCCAGCTTATGGATGCGCTCATCATTTCCCAACAAGATAGGATGGCAAATTCCTTCCGCTTTGGCCTCTACGGCTGCTTTCAGCATGTTCGGGTGAATACTTTCGGCATACACCACACGCTGCGGGTTGCGTCGTGCCGTTTCCAACAACTGGCGTGTCAATTGCGATTCATACCCCATCAACTCTTTCAGGTGCAGGCGGTAATCGTCCCAATCTTCAATCTGTTTGCGCGCCACACCCGATTCCATCGCTGCTTTTGCCACTGCCATGGAAACCTCCGTAATCAAACGCGGGTCGACCGGTTTCGGAATGAAATAGGAAGGGCCGAATGTCAGATTGTTCACATGATATGCTTCGTTGACCACATCCGGCACCGGCTGTTTGGCCAACTCGGCGATGGCGCGCACCGCTGCCAGTTTCATTTCCTCGTTAATGGCAGTGGCGTGTGTATCCAATGCACCGCGAAAAATGTACGGGAAACCGATAACGTTGTTTATCTGGTTCGGATAGTCAGAGCGGCCGGTGGCCATCAGCACGTCCGGACGCGAGGCCATTGCATCTTCATAGGATATTTCCGGATCCGGATTCGCCAGCGCAAATACGATGGGCGACGGGGCCATGCTGCGCACCATGTCCTGCGTCAGGACATTGCCACGCGAGAGGCCGAGGAATACATCCGCTCCCTTGACGGCCTCTTCCAAAGTATGAATATCCGTGCGGTCGGTTGCAAAATAGCGTTTCTGTTCGTTCAGATCCGTACGGGTTTTGGAGATAATACCTTTGCTGTCAAGCATAACGATGTTTTCCAAACGTGCACCCAATGCCACGTACAATTTCGTGCAGGAGACTGCCGAAGCACCCGCCCCGTTCACTACAATACGTACATCTTCTATTTTTTTGCCCGCCACTTCGAGCGCATTGAGCAAGCCGGCACTAGAAATAATGGCCGTACCGTGCTGGTCGTCGTGCATGACGGGAATGTCCAGCTCTTCCTTCAGACGACGCTCGATTTCAAAACATTCCGGTGCCTTGATATCTTCCAGGTTGATACCCCCAAAGGTCGGTGCGATGGCTTTTACTGCCTGGATAAACTTTTCAGGATCTTTTTCGTTGACCTCAATATCAAACACATCGATACCTGCATATATTTTGAACAGCAATCCTTTTCCTTCCATTACCGGTTTTCCGGCCATGGCACCGATATCGCCCAATCCCAGAACAGCTGTTCCGTTGGAAATGACTGCCACCAAATTGCCTTTGTCGGTGTATTTATAGGCATCTTGCGGATTTTTCTCGATTTCCAGACAAGGCTCCGCCACACCGGGCGAATATGCCAAAGACAAATCACGTTGGGAACTGTAAGGTTTGGTCGGAACAACCTCTATCTTACCGGGTTTACCTTCTGAATGATACAGAAGTGCATCTTCTTTTGTTATTTTCATCATAATCCTTTAAATTATTTGAGTTGAGTCAAACATACCATAAATGACGAGGCCGGAACTACCTATTTTTACACAAAATCCTGATTATCAGCAATCTGTTTTTTACGCCAAATTTCGTGCGAATTACGTAAAAATTATTGAGATATTAAAGCGAAAATGATACAAAAATTGCAAATTGAAAGAAAATGCCGTAAAACCGTAAAATTTTCACAGTCCCTTGAAAGAAAAATACCAGCATGCATCAAAATTTGTGTACATTTGCCCGCATTTTTATGACATATTTTTATGG
>CAYUYS010000183.1:0-2717 GCA_964449415.1 uncultured Paludibacteraceae bacterium
CTTCCCTGTAAACTTATCCGACAGCGGTGTAAATAGTTTTTACACTTCCGCAACTACTGAATATGTGCAAAGTGTTGTTGGGTAGTTGATTGGGTTTTTTGGCACAACTCGTGGAAAAAACGGGGCAAACATTCGGAGCATTATGAACAGAGTATTGTTTGCAGGATTTTTGGCCGCTTCGCTGTGGTGCACGAAAGCCCGTTCAGAGCAACGGGTATATTCCCTGAAGGATTGCATGCGTTATGCGGTGGATCATTCCTTGGACATGAAGGTGCAGGCCGCCAACATGGACGATGACCGGATTGCACGCCGCGATGCTATCTTGGCGGCATTCACGCCATACGTCAGCGGTGCGGCGCACGCCTATTCCAACTTCGGCCGCGCCATCGACCCGGAAACGAACACCTACGTTTCCATCGCTTCGTTCAACAATGCCTACTCGGTTTCGGCGGGGATCAACTTGTTTAATGGTTTTTCGGCGGTGAACAACCTGAAAATAACCCGAACGGCACGCGACATGGGTCTCAGCGAACGGCAACAAGCGGAGGACAAAATCTGCTTAGCCACACTGGAGGCGTATTACAACGTGGTTTACTACACGCAACTGGCCAAGATACTGGCAGAACAGGTGCAGACGGCTGCCGACGCCTTGCATTTGGCCAAAAGGCAGGAGGAACTCGGGCAAAAAGGCTATGCGGATGTGGTGCAAATGGAAGCCGACCTGGCCGACAAGGAATATCAGCGGCAAAACGCGGAAAACAGCCTGCTCGATGCCTACATAACGCTGAAAGATATTATGTGCTGGCCGATAGACGAGGATTTGCGCATAGACGATGCGTTTGCGGAAGATAGGGCCGAAGTGGATTTGTCGGACAATAGCGAGGAGACGGCCGACATAACGGAGCAAGCCAAACAAAGATTGCCCGAAACCTTCATAGCCAAAGGCAACAGAGACAATGCGCTGCGGGAATTGCACACGGCCAAATGGCAACTGGCACCGTCGCTGCATTTGTACGCCGGCTGGTCGACGAGTTACTACACCTATCCCGGGCAGCAGGACTACGTGACGACGCCGTTCCGGAACCAATTCTCGAGCAACAGCGGCGAGTATATCCAGCTGACGATGAGCATTCCGGTGTACGACCGCCTGTCGCGCCATTCCACCATAGCCCGCAAAAAAAACGCATGGAAACGCTACGAGGCCGAATACGACCGCACCATGCGGAACGTGGAAGCCGAAGTGAAACGCGCCGTGCAAGACCGCAACGGGGCCTCGGCGGCCTATGTGCAGGCCGAACGCCGCGCCGCCGTGCAGGAAGAGGCATTCCGACTGAACACCAAAAAATTTGAACAGGGACTCATCTCGTCCATCGAATACAAAACCGCCTCGAACGACTACCTGAACGCCAAGGCCGAACGCCTGAACGCGCTGCTGAACTATTATTTGAAAAAACGAGTGGTTGCCTACTACAGCGGCATACCCTACATAAACCAGGAATAACAAGAATAACCGGAATAACAGGAAAAAAACCATGGATAGGATCATCGAAAAGAAAAGAGGAATGGCAAGGGCATTTACCCGAAAGGCCCTGCCCTACTGGGGCGGCGGCGTGCTGCTGGTTTTTGTGGTCTGGCTGCTTTTTAGGGACAACGCGTCCACCTTGCGCGTGGACGGCAGCATGCTAACAACCGGCGACGTGATGAAAAGCGAGTTCAGCTACTATATCCGCGTGAGCGGACAGGTGCAACCCATGACAACCATCCAAATAAGTCCGCAAGAAGGCGGCATAGTGCAGGAAATACGGATGGAGGAAGGCAGCCACGTGAAGCAAGGAGACGTTATTCTGTGCCTGAGCAACGAAAACCTGGATTTGCAGATACTAAATTCCGAAGCCGAGCTGGCCGAAAAAGAGAATATTCTGCGAAATACCATGATCTCCATGGAACAACAAAAACTCAGCGTACAGCAAGACCGGCTGCAATTGGAAATGGAAGTGCGCCGCACCCGCCGCGCCTACGAGCAGCACAAAAGTCTGTACGAAGAAAAGCTAATCGCCCGCGAGGAATGGCTGCAAGCGCAGGAAGACTACGAACTTGCCACGGACAAACTGCGGCTCGTCCGCAACCGCGAAGTGCAGGACAGCCTGTACCGCACCGTGCAGATTGAGCAAATGGAAGAAAGCCTGCGCAACATGCGACTGAACATGCAAATGATACGCAAACGCAAGGAAAACCTGACCATCAGGGCACCGATTGACGGCGAACTGGGCCTGCTGGATGTGGTGCTGGGCCAATCGGTGCAGGAGGGCACGAAAATAGGGCAAATAAACGACCTGACCAACTACAAGATAGAAGCCCAGATAGACGAACACTACATAGACCGCGTGCTGCCCGGCCTCGATGCCACCTTCGAGCGGCAAAACGAATCGTACGGCGCAATTATCCGCAAGGTATACCCCGAAGTGCGCAACGGCAAATTCAAAACCGACTTCAAGTTTGCCGGCAGCCCGCCCGAAAATATCCGCACCGGGCAGACCTACTACCTGACCCTGCAGCTCGGCCAGCCGGAAGAAGCCCTCATCATTCCGCGCGGCACGTTCTACCAGCACACAGGCGGCAAATGGATCTACGTAATCAGCCCCGACGGCACGCGGGCCACCCGCCGCAACATACGCATCGGGCGGCAAAACCCGCAGTACTACGAAATACTCGAAGGA
>CAYUYS010000184.1:0-2530 GCA_964449415.1 uncultured Paludibacteraceae bacterium
TTGCTGTAAACCCGAAAAAAGATGTTGAAAAAACAGCTGCAAACCCGCCAAGTCATCCGTTTCCGCGCCTTCTCACGGAAACGCTATGCCGCCTTCCGGTCCATGCACCGCGAAGTGACGCTCGGGCACGTGGCATCGTACATTTGCGACCTGGAACTTGCCAAATCGGGCAAACAAACCGAACGGCAATACCGTCGCGCGGCAGCTGTTCCCGCCTCGGCCGATGACGCGCTTCCGAACGAACCGGAATACGCAGCCAACCGGCCGGTAGAAATGCTTCCGCAGCAAACCGACTATGTTTGTGCCCCGACGGCACAAACCACATACACATCCAACCACACAGACGGGATCGACGATACTGCAAAGTATCAGCCGGTCCCGTTCGTTTTATTATCCACTCAATTTTTAGTTATGAAAAAAACAATTCTCACACTCTGTGTCGGACTGGCGTGTCTGCCCGTCCGGGCCATCGAAGACAAAGAAATGGACATCGAAGAAATTACCGTAACCGCCCAACGGGCACAAATAGCCTCCGAGTCGCTGCGCGTCATAACCTCGCTCACCCGCGACGAGATTGAAGCCTTGCCCGTGCAGAACATCAACGAACTATTAGACTATCTGCCGGGAATAGACATACGCCAACGCGGCACCAACGGCACGCAAGCCGACATTACCATGCGCGGAGGCACTTTCGACCAAGTGCTCGTGTTGCTGAACGGCATCAACATAACCGATGTGCAGACAGGACACCACAATCTGGATTTGCCCATCGAACTGAGCATGATAGACCGCATAGAAATTCTGCAAGGCACAAGCATGAACTTGTTCGGACTGTCGGCATTCAGCGGAGCCATCAACATAATCACCGGACAAAGCCGGCCCGACGCGCCGCCCGTGCAAGCCAACGCGTCGCTCACTGCCGGACAATACGGCCTGTTCCATCCGGCCCTTGGCGGCAAGTTCAAAGCAGACAGCTGGACCATCAGCGCATCCGCCTCCTACAACGAAAGCAGCGGCTACACCTACAACACCGGCTACGAATACGCAAACGTCTTTTTGCAGGCGCGAACCGAAGAGAGCCGCAGCGGCCGCTGGAACATACAAGTCGGCGGACAGCTGAAAGAATTCGGTGCAAACGCTTTTTATTCCCTCTCCTACCCCGACCAGTATGAAGCCACCAAAACCCTTCTGGGTTCTGTGGGCTGGGACAAGACCTTCGGGCAATGGAACATCGCCGCATCGGCCTATTTCCGCACACACTACGACCGGTTCGAACTGATTCACGACCTGAGCACGGCACCCGACTGGTACACCGAACACAATTACCATCTGAACCGCACGCTCGGCGCCAACCTGAAAGCAAGTTATTTTTCGCGCATAGGCAAAACCACCATCGGACTGGAGGTGCGCGACGACTACATTCTGAGCAACGTGCTCGGCGATTCGCTCGACACGCCCAAGCCCGTGCCCTTCACGCAAGACAGCATCCTGTTTCTTTTCTCCAAAAATCGCCTCAACCTAAACTATTTTGCCGAGCAGGCCTTCTATTTCGGACAATGGGCCGCATCGGTCGGACTATCCGGCAACTACAACAACATGTTCAAACACAACTTCTGTTTCGGTGCAAACATAGGCTACCAATTTGCGCGCGAAGGCAAGGTGTACGCCAACGTGAACCGTTCGCTGCGCCTGCCCACCTTCACCGACCTGTATTACCAAAGCGCCACCCAAATAGCCAATCCGGAACTGAATCCCGAAACGTCTCTCACCACCGAAATCGGAGCAAAATGGGCGTACAAGGGTTTGCGGACGCAACTGTCAGCCTTTTACCGTATCGGGAAAAACATCATCGACTGGATAAAGCTGCCCGAAGAAGAACAATGGCGCAGCATGAACCACACACGCGTGGACGGCATGGGCGGCGAAGCCTCTGTGGCCTACCGCCACGGGTACTGGCTCAAAAATATCGGCGTTTCCTACTCGTTTTGCCACTTGGACAAAGACGCCGGCGAATACATGTCGAAATATGCGCTGGATTATCTGAAACACAAATTAGTATTCAGCCTGGAACACGGCATATACAAAGGTTTCGGTGCCGGCTGGCAACTCAGTTACCAGTCGCGCGTGGGCACATACACCGACAGCAACGATGTCACAACCGCCTACCGGCCGTTTTGGCTGCTTGACGGGCGCATTTACTGGACAAACAAGCAAATAACCGTCTATGCAGAAGCCTCGAACCTGACCAACTGCACGTATTACGACCACGGCGGCATATTGCAACCCGGGCGTTGGGTAAAAGCCGGCATACAAGTAAAGCTCTGAATGAAAAACTGCTGATGCAGGCCGCGGCAGCTTCTCCGACAGGGCAAATCCTGCCGGAGAAGCACCGTCCGAGCCCTCCGACAGCACAATTCCTGCCGGAAAAGCACCATCCGAGCCCTCCGACAGCACAATTCCTGACGGAAAAGCACTATCCGAGCCCTCCGACAGCACAATTCCTGACGGAAAAGCACCATCCGAGCCCTCC
>CAYUYS010000185.1:0-2530 GCA_964449415.1 uncultured Paludibacteraceae bacterium
TTTTTGCTATCTCGACATTGCAATTTTGCGAAAATCATCGTACCTTTGCCCGAAAAGAATTAAACGTTATTATTTATGGATGTCTTACAACAAATCATGGCGCGCGCAAAGGCGAATTTGCAGCGCATTGTCCTTCCTGAAGGTGACGAACCTCGTACATTGGAAGCAGCGAACATCGTTTTGAAAGAGAAACTCGCCAAGTTGATATTGATCGGCGATCCGACAGTAATCAACAAAATGGCTGCGGAAAAGGGCTATACGTATATATCGGAAGCCACGATTGTGAATCCGGAAACTGATCCGAAAATGCCTGTATATGCCCATTTGTTGTATGAACTGCGTAAAAACAAGGGAATGACCCCGGAAGAAGCGGAAACATTGGCAAAGAACCCGTTGTATCTGGGTTGTTTGATGATAAAGAACGGTGATGCCGATGGCGAACTGGCCGGCGCACGCAACACAACCAGCAACACACTCCGTCCGGCATTTCAGCTTATCAAAACCAAACCGGGCATTCATGTGGTTTCGGGTGCAATGCTGATGTTTACGCCCGCCAAGCATTTGGGCGAAAACGGCTTGCTCGTATTTGCCGATTGCGCGGTCAATCCTTGCCCGACGGCTGCGGAATTGGCACAAATAGCCGTATGTACTGCCGAAACAGCGCGCACCGTGGCCGGCATAGAACCGCGTATCGCCATGCTGAGTTTCTCGACCAAGGGCAGTGCCAAACACGAGTTGGTCGACAA
This sequence comes from uncultured Paludibacteraceae bacterium, assembly GCA_964449415.1. Lineage (GTDB taxonomy): Bacteria > Bacteroidota > Bacteroidia > Bacteroidales > Paludibacteraceae > CALUNA01. The sequence goes on from CAYUYS010000185.1 coordinate 747, forward strand.
AGTAACGGAAGCTACACGCCTTGCCAAAGAAATGGCTCCGGACTTGATGCTTGATGGTGAATTGCAGGCCGATGCATCCCTTATTCCTTCCGTGGGCGAAAGCAAAGCACCGGGCAGCCAGGTGGCCGGACACGCCAATGTGTTGGTATTCCCGGATTTGCAGGCCGGAAATATCGGCTACAAATTAGTGGAACGCTTCGCGGGCGCACAGGCAATAGGCCCTATTCTGCAAGGTATTGCTGCTCCCGTCAACGATCTGAGCCGCGGATGCTGCGTGGACGATATTGTGAAAATGGTTGCCGTAACCGCCAACCAGGCTATTAAATAATGTATAAACATCGATGATATGAAAATTCTCGTTTTAAATTGCGGCAGCTCGTCCATCAAATACAAATTGTTCGAGATGGACACCAAACAGGTAATAGCACAAGGCGGCATAGAAAAAATAGGCCTGAAAGATTCCTTCCTGAAAATCACCTTGCCCGATGGCGAAAAGGTGACACTCGAACGTGAAATTGCCGAGCATACGGCAGGCATCGAATTTATTCTGAACACGCTTACCGATGCCCGCTATGGCTGTATTCGGTCGTTGAATGAAATCGATGCGGTAGGACATCGCGTCGTGCACGGGGGAGAAAAATTCAACAAATCGATGTTGATTACCCAAGAAGTAATCGACAAGGTGATTGAGTGCAACGATTTGGCTCCGTTGCACAATCCGGCCAACCTGAAAGGCATTTACGCCATCCAGAAGATTTTGCCGGCCGTGCCGCAGATAGCCGTGTTCGACACAGCCTTCCATCAAACCATACCGGACTACGCCTATATGTATGCCTTGCCCTACGAGATGTATACAAAATACGGCATACGCCGTTACGGCTTTCACGGAACAAGCCATCGCTACGTTTCCAAGCGTGTGTGCGATTTCCTGGGCATGGACGCGGCTTCCTGCAAGGTGATTACGGTCCATATCGGAAACGGCGGCTCCATCACGGCAGTGGAAAACGGCAAGTCGATAGACACATCCATGGGCATGACACCGGTGGAAGGACTGGTGATGGGAACCCGGGTGGGCGACCTGGACTTGGGTGTGGTTACTTACCTGATGGACAAGGAACATTTGAGCGCGGCCGACTTCTCGGTTATAGTGAACAAAAAGAGCGGTTTGGCCGGCGTTTCGGGTGTGTCGAGCGATATGAGGGACATCACGGCAGCCATAGAAGCAGGCAACAAACGCGCCGATTTGGCTCGAAACATGTATATTTACCATCTCCGTAAATACATCGGCTCCTACGTGGCGGCCATGAATGGCGTGGATGTCATTGTGTTCACCGGCGGAATAGGCGAGAACGATGCCTACGTCCGCTCGCATGCGTGTGAGAAATTGACCTACCTCGGACTGGAAATAGACGAACAACTGAATGCAGCCACGCGCGGCGAAGAAGTGGAAATCTCCACGAAAAACTCGGCCGTCCGCGTGTGCGTTATACCAACCGACGAAGAATATATGATTGCTTCGGATACGATGGAAATTGTTGCGGAACTGAAAAAGTAGTTCTTTGTCACAGAAAGTAAAGTTTGGGGACAGATCCGGTTGGCGATTTGTCCCCGATTTTTTTGTTGCCCTTCGGAACAAATGGCTACTGCCCAAGAATTTTGCGCCTGACTTTTGGCCTGCCGTTTAGGTACGAAAATCAGTTTTTTTTATCAGATAATGATATACGACCCTTGCGAAACCGGCGGCTTGCCACCGCTTGCCCGTGTTGCTGCGCTTGTTCTTTTTT
>CAYUYS010000186.1:0-2478 GCA_964449415.1 uncultured Paludibacteraceae bacterium
AAATCAGGTGCAAAGTTACAGGATTTTATTCACCGCACAAGCCATTTCCCGGCGGTGCGGTTGCCGCCTTGAAAAAACGCAACGTGACCACCACAACCGTAAGCAGCAAAAGAATCGCAAAAACCGACAGGAAAATCCACCAAGCAATGCGAACCCGCACCATGAAAGTTGCGAGCCACCTGTTTGCCGCCCACCAAGCCAACGGGGCGGACACCAGGAAACTGACAGTCGCCATCACGACATAAGTCTTGTTGCCCCGGCCGACAATATCGGCAACGGAAGCTCCGAACACTTTCCGCACAGCCATTTCCCGGCGCTTGTATTGCGTGTCGAACATGACCATGGCAAAAATGCCGGTCAGCGAAAGCACGATGGCAAGCAACGAAAACAGAAATATCACATTCCTGAAATCCAGTTCCTTTCGATACAAATCATCCAAAATATCATCGTAAAAGCGGACTTCAAAAGGGAAAGCAGGGTCAATCCCGGCAACGATTTCGGAAATATGCGACACCGCCGTCATGGCATCAAAACCGGCTTTCAGCCTGATGTAGGCCACTGAAAAATAACCATTTTCTATGGGCACGGGTACAAAACATATCGGCACATTGTCTTTCCGCAAAGAGGAAAAACGCACATCTTCCGTGAAACCAATCACATCAACTTGTTTGTCGGGCAGTTTTCCGGTCTTGATGCCGTAATCGCGCTTGGCGCTCATGCTCATGATAATGCCCGGATTTTCGCTTTCGGTAAAATTCCGTCCGTCAACCACATCAATGCCCATGACATCCAGAAAATTATTGGAACAGTAAATCCAATAAGTAGATAAAGTGTTTCCCTGCCAATCAATGCCTTCTGTGCAATACGTATCCTTGCCGCCGACCATTTCCATGGCATAGGCCAAATCTTCGACCTCGCTAAATTTCCGCAGTTCCTGCCGGAGCCATTCGCCTTTGTCGGCAATCATGTCCGAGGTCAGCTCCACGACGGCTATCCTGTCTTTGTCAAAACCTGTGTTGTATTTGCTCAAAAGCCTGTTTTGCAGAAAAATGACAGCAACAAACACCAGCAACGCGCCCGAAACGGCATACTGGACGCCCAAAAGTATATTTTTGAGACGCTTGCCCGCCGAAGTCAACCCGTAATTGCCTTTCAGCACCAAAGCCGGCCGGAACGATGTGGCATAAATTCCGGGATAAATACCTGCCAGAAGTCCGGTCAGGACAGCCACGGCAAAGCAAAACAGCATCAGCGCGACATCAGCCACAACGGAAAAACCGAAACACAACACCAGCCACGACAACACGCACGCGAAAAAGCTCAACAGCATCGTTTCCGCAAGCAGTTCGAGGCGCAGGCGCAACACCGAAGCCCCGAACACTTTCCGTGTGTTAATGCTCCTGAGCCGCACGGGAATCATGGCTGTATAGAAATTGGTGAAATTGAACGTGCCCGTGAGCAAAATCAGCACGGCAATGGCAACGAGAATCAGCATTTGGGAGCGACTCCCGTTACGGAAGATGTTTCCATCGGAATTTTCCTCCATAAAATACACATCTTCCAGCGGCACGAGTTCTATAGCGGACAGCCACGGATGTTTCTCAAAATCGAAAATCGCATTGAAACCGGCGGCCACGGCGGACGCATTGGTTTTGTCATCCAAACGCAAGTAGCACAGAAAATTGCTTGCCATGAAATTTTGCAGGAAGAAATCGGGCAGGGGTGCAAACACGTTGTTTCTGATTTGCGAATTTTCCGGCAAATCCTTGTACACCGCACCGACTTTCCAATCCGTCCTATTCAGGAAGCCGGAAGCGGAGGCTATTTCAATGCTTTTTCCGATGGCAGCTTCATCGCCGAACATTTTCCGAGCCGTGCTTTCCGGCAAAGCCAGACAATCGGGCGAGGACAAGGCATCACAACTACCCTCGACCAGTTCCATGCCGAACACATCGAAGAAAGCTTCGCTGACAAGATTCACTTCAAACTTAAAACCGTGTTTCTGCCCCAGACTGTCCTCGACAAGCATGTATTCCTGGCCGACAAAAGGGCAATAGACCGTACCGGCCTCAATGTGTGGCGACGAACGAATGATCGTTTCTGCAAAACCCGGAGGCAATATGGAGCGGAATAGGGTCTTGACAGACTGATCCACCCGGAAAATATTCTCGTGCGCCGGATGGAACTTGTCAAAACTATTTTCATAACGCACCCGGCCCATTATCAACACAAACGCGCAAAAAGCCAATACAAGGCCGGCCATGTTCAGGAACATGGCGCTTCCGTAACGTCGGAAAAGGACAAAAATATTTCGTAGAATGTTCATTGTCAAAATGAATTGGATAAATATGCTTGTTGATTCCTGCAAAGGAATGTGCCCGGATTTGCGTTCCGGCACATTCCCACTGCCCAAGCCCGAAGGGAGCGCACAGGGCTATAGTTCGTTCTTTACGTCGCTGACTATCTTGCCGTCGAACA
>CAYUYS010000187.1:0-2369 GCA_964449415.1 uncultured Paludibacteraceae bacterium
AATGGTCTGAATTTTTTCGAAATAGCCATGGAACCAACTCAAGGTATTGGGAATCCCACCCTGTTGATAAATTACTTTCGCAAATTAATTATGACGAAATACGACTCCTTGGCTCCGGAGGCCAATTGACTGAACCGGGAGGCTTAGGTTACGAAGAGCCGGATATGCTATACTTTCCTCCGGATGTTCGTAGCTATAATGATCCATGGGATATGTCCGACAACATGTTTGCTTTGTATATCCCTGTAGCAGATACGCTCTCCACGCCCAACCTTACCATCACCATCAGGGACGAAAATTCCAGGGTTTTCACCTTCGATGTAGAGATGAGGTAGCGTTCTGTTTGCGCTTGTGCTTTTGATAAGGAATCAACGTCACGGAGGATACCTTGCCGAAGCCGGACAATCATTTTACAACACAAATTCCTGACCTTTACCGGGAATTTCTATGTTTTTATATCCCTCCATGCTCATAAACTCCCTGAACTTCTGTTGGGTTTTATATTCGCCATGCACGACAAATACTTTTTTCAACTGCTCGGGATTTTGGCAGGCCAGATAAGCCAGCAGTTCCTTATAGTCTGCGTGCCCGGAAAAGCCCTCTATTTTACAAATATCCGCCTTTATTTTGTGTTCTATGCCAAATATGGAAATTTCGCGCAATCCTTTTTGCTGAATGCGCGCCCCCAATGAGGAAGGCGTGCAATACCCCACTATCAATATCGTGTTACGCCAATTGGATATGTTGTTGGCAACATGATGTTTGATGCGTCCGGCTTCCATCATGCCCGATGCAGAAATGATTATGCAGGGGGAACGCCGCGTATTCAGTTTTTTGGATTCATTTACATGCTTGATATACTTGAGGGTGTTGAAGCCGAACGGATTCGAATCAACCAACATGGTCTGTTTCACATCATCGTTCATACTGTCAACATGCATGCGGAAAATTTCAGTTGCATTGACCGACAGCGGACTGTCAACAAACACATCTACCAGTCTTGGCAAACGCTTTTCGTTGTAAAACTTGTTCAGCACATAAACGATTTCTTGCGTACGTCCTATCGAGAACGAAGGTATTATCAACTTTCCGCCTTTCTGAACGCACGTATCCATCACAACACGCAACAGCGCCTCTTCCACATCCTTGTCGTCCTGATGCAACCGGTCGCCATACGTCGACTCCGTTATCAGGTAATCGCATTGCGGAAAAGCCTCCGGCGAGCGCAACAAACGGTTATGCGGACGACCAATGTCGCCCGTAAATGCTATGCGCTTCGTGCCTCCCTCTTCTTCTATTTCCAGAAAAACAATCGCGCTGCCCAACAAATGGCCGGAATCTATAAAGGTAACGTGAATGCCGCTCTCCACCGTAAAACGACGGTTGTAAGCCACCCCGACAAACAGCTCCATGCAACGTTCCGCGTGATGTACCGTGTATATGGGGGCTATATGCGGCAGTTTTTTTCTATCAGCCTTTTTGTTGTACCACTTGGCATCCAGTTCTTGTATATGGGCACTGTCTGTCAACATAATGGAACACAAATCGCGCGTGGCATTCGTACAAATGACCGACCCCCGAAAACCTTGTTTGTACAAGTAAGGGATTAGTCCGGAGTGATCTATGTGGGCATGCGACAAGATGACATAATCCAAGTCCTTGGGTTCAAACATGAGATTTCTGTTCATCTGGTCAGTTTCCAGACCCTTGCCTTGGAACATGCCACAATCAAGCAAGATACGTTTACCGGAATCCGTCGTTATCAAATGTTTGCTGCCGGTAACTTCGCGCGCAGCACCGATAAACTTAATCTTCATGCGTATTCATTTGATTTTTCTTGCTTTCGTACTCTTCGCGTGTAACAATCTTACCGCCCAATGCGCCTTTGGCATACGTTATCGCATTGTTCAGTTCTGCCACGAAGCTGTCAAAGTCTTCTTTGTACAAAAACAGTTTGTGGCGTTTGTACGTAACATTTCCCGTCGCATTCGATTCCTGCAAATTCTTCTGGCTTTCGGTAATGGAGATAAAGAAGTCGCCGTTGGAACTTTTCTTCACATCAAAATAATAAATACGCCTTCCTGCCTTCAAGTTTCGTGTAAACACAGTGTTTTCATGTTCCACGTCTGCCGATAATTTTTTTTCATCAAGACCCATATACACAAAAATTTAAGCTGTCCATAAAAATCGTTTGAAGATAATGGTTTATATCAGAAAACGGAACAGGTGTTTAAATTATTTAACATGATAAACTTTACAAAATATATTATTGACTTTTATTAATACTTCACGAAAACACTGGTATCTTGCCGTTCGCTTTCCAAGGCATTTCCTGTATTGAGATATGAAAAAAATGCCGTACATTTGCC
>CAYUYS010000188.1:0-2347 GCA_964449415.1 uncultured Paludibacteraceae bacterium
CGGCATTTTCCGGTATTGGCGCATGCAGAAACCGGCGAACCATCGTTTTTACCGGTTATGTTACTATCATTCAGTGCGAAAAGCGGGCAAAGGTAAAACTTTTTTCGGGAAACCAAAAATTTTCATTTGCCTCTGTTTTTTAGAAAAAAATTTGTTAATATTGCAAGCCGAAAAAAGCAAAAACACATGGAAAAGAAACAGATAACCGTACCGCTGATACCACAATTGGAGGAGCAGTCCATTGAGCATATAAACAGGTTGTTGGATGAATGTGGTGCCATGATGCGCATTGATTGTGTAAACTGGCAGAAACAGTTTCCGTACATGCCTCTTACAACGGTGGCAATAGCGCGTACAAATACCGTGTTGTACATTAAATACATGGTCAAGGGAATCATGTTGAAAGCTTTGTACAGCAACGATTTGGATCCGGTCTACAAAGACAGTTGCGTGGAGTTTTTCTGTCAGCTGCCGGAGGCGGATACGTACATGAATTTTGAATTCAACTGCATTGGCACTTGCCTGGCCGGCACACGCAAGTCGCGCAACGAAGGCGTTGTGTTATATACCCCGGAAGCGTTGAAACAAATCGTGCGTTATTCTTCGTTGGGCAATCGTGCCTTTTGTGAAATGGAAGGCATGTTTGAGTGGGAACTGACGGTTGGCATACCCTTTTCCTTGATGGGAATAGACGCCACGCGCATGCCGGAAAAAATCTTCGGAAATTTTTACAAATGCGCTGATGATACCAATTCGCCGCACTTTGTCAGCTGGAGTCCCATTCACACTCCCGAACCGGATTTCCATCGGCCGGAGTTTTTCGGTGAAATATTATTCAGAGAGTGATTTTTTGGATGCGCCTGCCGCTTTCAACGTAGCAGTGTAACATCTCCCTTGCGCCTGTAGTTGACGCCATCCGAGCCTGTGGCCTGGATAATGTAAAAGTATACGCCGGCGGCGGCAGACTTGCCGTTGATAGTACCATCCCAACCCTTGGCCGGATCGGTCCATTCGAACACCTTGCGCCCCCAGCGGTTGTAAATCCAGCCATGAAACTCGATGATGGATTTGTATGCCACGCGAAACTCATCGTTCTTCCCGTCTCCGTTTGGGGTGAATACGTTGGGCACGACCAGCATGGATTCCAGCACGTCCACGGTTACGGCAGTGGAATCCTGACAACCGTATGAATTGCTTACGATGAGGCTGACTGTATAGATTCCGTATTCGTTGAATGTATAGCGGTGTTCCTTGTCGGAGCGTTGTATGATCAACGTGCTGTCATTGTATATCTTCCATTGGTAATATTCTGCCGCGTCGCTGGCGACGGCCGAAAACTGTATCTCCAGCGGGGCGGAGCCGCTCAGTGTGGTTACTGTTTCCGGTCGGTCGGACTCGTTAAGTGCATCGCGGGTTACGGCAGTTGTCAGAATGGTGTCGCGGATGGCCACGGCCGAATATTCGGCGGTCTGTATGCTTGTGGGCTGCCGGCCAAGCAGGCTGGCAAACTGGTCGCCGGAAAGCGTGTAGGTGGTGTTTGCGTAAGTTGCCGGCAGGGTGATATTGGCCGTAAGGTTGCTTATGGTTTGCTGTGTGTCAACGGTTTGCCAACTTTCGTCGGCCCATTGTACGGTTTGCCATTCCAAGGTAAACTCTCTTCCTATGGTCTGGCTGCTTCCCGATGGTGTATAATATTCGAAATCGGGTGCACTGCCTTCAAATACCAGCAAGGTAGTTTCGCAGGCATATTCATAATCCGTCTGTACGTAAAGATTCGTGAACACCGGCAAATGTGCCGAATAGTCTATCACCCAAAAGGTTGTGCTGTCGTTTCCGGCTTTCAGGATGTAGCCGGTCTGGTCGTCCGGGCTTAATTCACTGACACCGGATGCGGCAACTGTGCCATTGAACTGATACCATGTAACACTTGTTTCCGAGCCGGTATAGGAAATCTCAGCGTTGGACAATCCGTCGAACAGGAAAACATAGTCTACGCCCGAAGGATTCGGATAGGAATAACTGTTGCCTCCTGTTACCATGATTTGTGACCACAGCGGACAGCTTGCTGACAATATCATCAGAATGAACGGAAATTTTCTCATTGCATGTATTTTTGTTGGGGCAAAGATAGCCAAGAACAGGTAAATAGACAAGGCGTTGTGTAAAAGAATGTGCTTGGCAAGATGGCCGGTGTGACTATGATGCGTGATGCAAGACCTCTGCGAAACCGGCGGCTTGCCACCGCTTGCCCGTGTTGCTGCGCTTGTTCTTTTTTGCATCAAGGGATGCAAAGTTTTGCATTCAGGCGTGCAAAGTCTTGCAGATAAGGATGCAAAGTTTTGCATCC
>CAYUYS010000189.1:0-2298 GCA_964449415.1 uncultured Paludibacteraceae bacterium
CGTCGATTTTGCCGACATCCAGCATGCGGTAGTCCGATGGTATGTATGCCCGGACAATGTCGGTAGTGCAGCATTTCAGATACAGGTCTGTCATGGAAAATTTGGGAGGCATGTCGCGCATGCGGTCGAATATGGCGGGAGATAGTATTTGTATGCCGGAAAACGCGAGCGGTTGCAGTCCATCGGTATGGATTCCACGGGGTTTGGTCTCGCCGGTTTGTGTGTTTTGCCAGCCTCGGAGGTGGTTTTCCTTGTCGAACAGCAGGTAGCGTGCCGTAGGCCGCCGGCTGACAACAAGGGTGGCCAGACTCTCCTTGCAATGCGCTGCAATGAAGTCCTTCAGATCCAGATTGGACAGGATGTCCACATTGTGTGCAAGGAAGGGTTCGTCGGCAAAGAAGCGGCGGGCTTTGAGCAGGCCGCCGCCTGTGTCGAGCAGCCTGTCGCGCTCATCGGAAATGTCTATGTGCAGGCCGAAATAGTTGTTTTGTTGCAGGAAACTGATGATCTGGTCCGGGAAATGGTGCACGTTTATGACCAATTCGCCGAAGCCGGCCGCTTTCAGTTTCAGAATCAGGTGTTCCAGCAGCGGTTTGCCTTGAATGGGCACTAAGGCTTTGGGCATCCGGTCGGTGAGCGGTTTGAGCCGTGTGCCCAATCCGGCCGCAAAAATCATGGCTTTCATCGTTGGGCGGGAAACAGGGTTTCTACGTTTTGTTCGCGGTGTATCAGGTGCACTTCCACGCCGAATTTCCGGTTGATGTGTTCGGCCATTTTCTGGGCGGAATAGACGGAGCGATGTTGTCCGCCCGTGCAACCGAACGAAACCATCAGGTTGGTAAACCCGCGGTCTTTGTACCTTTTTACGGATTCGTCCACAAGGGCATAGGCATGTTCGAGCAGGCGCAGGATTTCGCCGTCTTCTTCCAAAAAACGGACAATGGGCTCGTCCAGACCGGTGAAGTGTGTGTAGCGTTCGTATTTCCCGGGATTGTTCACGGCGCGGCAGTCGAACACAAAACCGCCTCCGTTTCCGGAATCATCGTTCGGGATGCCTTTCTTGTAGGAGAAACTGTATACCTTCACAACCAGCGGTTTGCGGACAGATACTTCCTGGAATTGTTTCAGGCCTGTCATGTTCCGCAACACTTCCAGCAGGTACGGATAGTCGTCGTGGTCTTCTGCCAGGATGCCCCGCAGGTTTTCAATGGTAAACGGTATGCTTTGCAGGAAATGGGGCTTTTTCTCGAAATAGCCTCTGAAACCATACGCTCCGAGCACCTGGAGCGTGCGGAACAGCACGAAATGTTTGAGCATTCGGTGGAATTCGGCAAGGTCTACCGGCATGTATTTCTGCAATTCGTTCAAATAGACCTCAATCAGTTCCGTGCGCAAGTCCGGATGATATTGTGCCCTGGCCTGCCACAGGAACGAAGCGACATCGTAATACACCGGCCCTTTGCGCCCTCCCTGAAAATCGATGAAATAGGGTTGGTCGTTGTGTATCATGACGTTGCGGCTCTGGAAATCGCGGTACATGAACGAGTGGGTCGGTGTTTGCAGCAGGATGTGCGTAAATGCAGCGAAATCATCTTCCAGACGGTTTTCCTGAAACTCCAGCCCTGTCGATTTCAGGAAGCAGTATTTGAAGTAATTCAAATCCCACAAAATGGAGCGTGCGTTGAATTCCGGTTGCGGATAGCAGACGGAAAAGTCGAAGTCTTGTGCGCCGACAATTTGCAGGCGGGCCAGTTCTTGCATGGTTTTGCGCAACATTGCTTTTTCCCGTTCGCAGAAAACGCCGGTTTTCCGGCCTTCGGCAATGTAGTTGAACAGCAGTGTGTCGCCCAAATCTTCCTGGATATAGTACATGCCGTTGTCCGATTGTGCCACGAGGTGCGGCACCGGCAGCCCTTTTTGCTCAAAATGTTGCGCCATGTAGATAAACGCGCGGTTCTCCTCGGCCGATGTGCCTTCCACGCCGATAAGGGTTGTGTCGTTCACTTGCAGCCGGAAATAGCGGCGGTTGGAGCCGGAGGCGGGCAGCTCGGTTACGTTGGTGGGCGATGCGCCCGCGTGTTGCTTTACAAGTTGCAGTAACTGTTGGTTCATGTTTCAGTGGTTCAAAGTTTGTGTTCGGGAAATCGTTTTCCTGCTTAAAAAGGCGCAAATGTACGAAAATAATACCGCCTACCCTATTGGCTGGATTAAATTATAGCATCGTTAATAGTGAAAAAGCGACGATAAACAGTTCGCTCTTGCCTGTGTCACACCTTGTTTCCCGCCGCCCGGCGGGCT
>CAYUYS010000190.1:0-2176 GCA_964449415.1 uncultured Paludibacteraceae bacterium
GTCATAAATCAGTGTGCGAAGGTACGAAAAAATTAGACACTGTCCAAAATATTTTACGGTGGCAAAATGAATCGTGTTACAAACGGATTGCACACCGGTAAAAAAAATGTAACTTTGCACCTTGTTTAAAAAAACAGCTCCTGACATGCCCGAGATGGTATGAAATGTTTTTTGTCGGCTAACTTGTAAAACGGGAATATATGGTTCTGAATTATATCTGGATAGGATTTGTCTTGATTGCTTTCGTTGTCGGTTGTTTGCAGTTTTTGATAAATGGCAACGTTGATGTCTTTTCCCAAATCGTCAATTCCACTTTCGATTCGGCAAAATCAGGCTTTGAAATATCGTTGGGCCTTACGGGTGTGCTTGCGCTGTGGCTTGGCATCATGAAAATCGGTGAACGGGGAGGTGTGGTGGCCGCATTTTCGCGCATGGTCGCTCCTTTCTTCTGTCGTATTTTTCCGGATATTCCCAAAAACCATCCGGCCATGGGCAGTATTTTCATGAATGTGGCCGCCAACATGCTCGGGCTGGACAATGCGGCTACCCCCATGGGCCTGAAAGCCATGAAGGAAATGCAGGAACTGAATCCCGATAAAAACAAGGCTTCCAATCCGATGATTATGTTTCTGGTGCTCAACACATCCGGCTTGACTTTGGTGCCTGTAACCATCATGGTGTACCGCGCACAATTGGGTGCTGCCAATCCGGCCGACATATTTCTGCCCATCCTGCTGGCCACTTTTGCTTCGACGCTTGCCGGATTTCTGTCCGTGGCCATCTATCAGCGCATAAACCTGCTCGACAAAGTGATTTTGGGCACCTTGTCGGGATTGGTTGTGCTGGTTGGCGGGTTGGTGTTCCTGCTCAGCCGTTTGCCCAAAGAGCAGTTGTCGGTCTATTCTTCAGTCATTTCCAGTTGCATTTTGCTGTCGTTGATTGTTTTGTTCATAAGCATGGCGGCTTGGAAAAAAATAAATGTGTACGAAGCGTTTATTGATGGCGCCAAGGAAGGATTCCAGGTGGCCATTGGCATAATTCCTTATCTGATAGCCATTTTGGTTGCCATAGGCATGTTCCGCGCATCGGGCGCAATGGACATCCTGATAGAACTCATGGCACGTTTCTTCGCATGGATTGGTCTGGATACGGATTTTGTCGGAGCATTGCCCACGGCCTTGATGAGACCGTTGAGCGGAAGCGGCGCACGCGGCATGATGGTTGATGCCATGACGCAATACGGAGCAGATTCGTTTGTCGGACGGCTCGCTTCCACCATACAAGGTTCTACAGACACGACGTTTTATATTCTGGCTGTCTATTTCGGGTCGGTCGGTATCAAAAATACGCGGTATGCCGTTACTTGCGGCCTCATTGCCGATGCGATTGGCATAGTGGCTGCAATCTTGGTAGGATATTTGTTTTTTCATTAGAGCATGATGTATATGGCTTTTCTATGGAATCTAATCAAGCCTAATCGGCCGCAGGAAAGCGTTCAGGAACCGCAAAGCGCGACACCCGAACAGCCGGAGACAATCAAAAAGACAAAAACACCCTGGCAAACACTTGTTGATGAAGAATTTGCATCCGGCAATATCACTACCGATGATGTGGAACTGCTGCACGATGTGGAGTTGCCGGAGATATTGGACTGCGACTCCATTGTGGCCAACCTGAAAAAAAAGGCCCGGAAGAAATGCCTGAAACCCAAACTGGGCGCAGACAGACTTGAACGCAACAAAGCGTTTGAAGCATTCCTGCTGAAAAAGTTCGACAAACGTACGTTTAAGGTACTGGAACGCAACGGCCTGTTCGATCAGACAGTCGACAAGGAACGCAATGTCGTGACACATCCGGCACTGGTCATGTCCGTAGGCAGAACGGATACGCCGGTCAGTCTGGGTTTGGAATGCAAATGGGTCGCCCACAAGCCCGAGCATGGCCTTGTGTGTGCCGGAAAAACAGTTTTGGCTAGGGCCAAAGTATTTGAACGGGAAACCAATATCCCTGTGTTTCTGATAGTTGCCGTTGCAGGAACGCCGGAGCAACCGGAGCACCTGTATGTAATTCCCGCACGGGACATCACAAGCAACCATCTGCGTAATGACCAATTGATACATTACGAAAAAGACATGGACGAAACATTCCACTTTGACCGAAAACAGCTGAAACTATA
>CAYUYS010000191.1:0-1973 GCA_964449415.1 uncultured Paludibacteraceae bacterium
CGCACCTTGCCCAAATGCTTGTAGGCCAAGTCGGTTACTTCGCGACCGCGCGGCGTGCGTTTCAGGAATCCTTCCTTTATCAGGAAAGGTTCGTACACTTCTTCCAGCGTGCCGGGATCTTCGCCCAGAGCCGTCGCTATCGTCGTCAGGCCGACAGGTCCGCCCTTGAATTTGTCGATAATCGTGTTCAGAATCTTGTTGTCGATTTCATCCAATCCGTGCGTGTCAATATTCAAGGCCTCTAGGGCATAGCGGGCAATCTGCAAATCGATGCTGCCATTGCCTTTGACTTGGGCAAAATCGCGCACGCGGCGCAACAAGGCATTGGCTATACGCGGCGTTCCGCGGCTACGCCCGGCAACCTCACGTGCGGCCGACCGGTCTATTTTCACGCCAAGCAAACCGGCGGAACGGTTCACAATGGCCGTCAGCACATCCGCGTCGTAATACTCCAAATGGCAGTTAATGCCGAAACGCGCGCGCAACGGGCTCGTCAGCAAGCCGCTCCGCGTGGTAGCGCCCACCAAGGTAAACGGGCTTAATTCCAGTTGTACGGAACGCGCGCTCGGGCCTTTGTCTATCATGATGTCGATGCGGTAATCTTCCATGGCGGAATACAAGTATTCTTCCACCACGGGACTGAGGCGGTGGATTTCATCGATAAACAAGACATCGTTGGGTTCCAATGCGGTCAGCAACCCGGCCAAGTCTCCGGGCTTGTCTAATACGGGGCCGGAAGTGACCTTGAAACCGACCTGCAGTTCATTGGCGATAATGTTCGCCAGCGTGGTTTTGCCAAGCCCCGGAGGGCCGTGCAACAACGTATGGTCAAGCGACTCGCCGCGCAAACGGGCCGCCTGAACAAAGATATGCAAGTTTTCTACGATTTTTGATTGTCCGCGAAAATCGGCAAAAGAAAGCGGACGCAGTGCATTTTCAGCATCCCGTTCTTTTTCCGGCAATTGCGGATTACGTATGTTAAATGTTTCTGACATCCGTATTTGTCGATTCTCTGAAAACATCTTCCAATGTTTTCGAGACAGTTTGTATGGTCATCAACGGATTTTTATATACTACCGCCATGTTAAAAATGCTTTCGCGGTTGTCCATGCTCGACTCTATGTGAAAACGCTTGGCATCTATCTCGAAAACCTTCTGCACACCGGGAATTTTCATTAATTCTGCAACCGACATTGGCTCGCGAAATTCGACATAAATCCGTGTGTTTGCTTCGTTGAGGTATGTCATATCGGTTATGTCGTCTATGCGGGCCACAATGCTGCCTTCGTGCAGGATGACAACTCTTGCACACATCTCCTTGACTTCCTGCATGATATGTGTACTCAGGAGTACCGCACGATCCCGTCCCACTTCTTTTATCAATTCCCGAATCTCCACAACTTGATTCGGATCCAGTCCGGTAGTAGGTTCATCAAGAATCAGCACTTCCGGATCGGGCAACAGCGCCTGCACCAGACCGACGCGTTGCTTATAGCCTTTTGACAGTTCGGATATGCGTTTCTTATAATCCCGTTTCAGTCCGACTTGTTGTACCAGTTCATTTATACGTCTTCTGGGGGCAGATATGCGATAAATATCAGCAATAAAAGTCAGATACTCTAACACATACATGTCTTCGTACAACGGATTGTGTTCAGGAAGATAACCAATCTTGCCCATTATGAGCATGGGAGCTTTGCGGGCATCTATCCCGCATACTTGCACCAAACCGCTGTCGTAGTCCAGCGCATTGGCAATAATCTTCATCAATGTGGTTTTTCCGGCACCATTCGGCCCCAACAATCCTACCACCTCACCGCTACGTACCTCAAGATTGATATCTTTTAAAATAGATATGCCATCAATCTCCTTATTCAAATGAGAAATACTTATTGACATAGAAAAATCCGAATAAATTCACGCAAAAGTATAATTTTTCAGTTGATATTGAAAATTTCCTGCGAAAAAAACTT
>CAYUYS010000192.1:0-1972 GCA_964449415.1 uncultured Paludibacteraceae bacterium
CCGGAGGAAATGGACGGGTGGCGGGACGCACAACGCTACCTGTTTACCGGCTATGCGGGCTTCGTTTACGCCGAACCCGACCCGGCAAGCGCCCACGTGTCCGACTTGGTGCTCGGGGCGATACTGGAACGCGCTCCCGACAGAAAAACAAACCGAAAATTTGTGGCCGTACAGCTGCCGGATGGCCGTACGGGCTATGTTTTCAGCCACCAAATCCGGGCATTGGCGGCTTGGGCCGACGAACTGCTCGACCCGGAGCTGCTCGAGCAGACCGCCCGCAGCATGCTGGGCGTGCCCTACCTGTGGGGCGGCACGTCGGTAAAGGGAGTTGACTGCTCGGGCATGGTCAAAACCGCCTATTGGCGCGCCGGCATCATACTGATGCGCGATGCCTCGCAGCAAGCGCTTACCGGAGAGCGATTCGACGGCGAAGCGTGGCGGACAATTTGCCAAAAGGGAGACTTGCTCTTCTTCGGCAACGCCACCACCGGGCATATTACCCACGTGGGCATGTATCTCGACAACGGACGGTTCATTCACTCCTCGGGCAAGGTCCGCATCAACAGCCTGGAGCCCGATGCAGCGGATTATGTCGGCTACCCCTGCCTCTCCATCAGCCGAATAGGCACCCGAATAGGCAGCCCGGGCATTACCCGCGCGTCCGAACACCCGTGGTACTTCAACCGCAAACATTAACTCCATAATATATCATTCACCATGAACAGACGAATCTTCTTAAAAACCGCGGCACACGGCATCGTAACTGCCGGCATTGCCACCACGGCCGGCGGCTCGCTGCTGTCAGCCTGCTCAACCTCCAAATCCAAAAAAGGAGGCAGCAACCACCTGAAATTGCGTTTTGAACCCTACGAACTGAAGCTCATTCACCCCTTCGGCGTGGCTGTAAACACCCGTACGCACACGCCCGGCGTGCAGGTGCAACTCGAATACGACGGAATTGTGGGCTACGGCGAGGCCTCCATGCCCTCCTACCTGGGAGAGACCGAAGCATCGGTGTGCAGCTTCCTCTCCTCGCTCCGGTTAGAGCAATTCACCGACCCGTTTCGCATGGAAGAAATTCTGGAATACGTCGACTCGGTAGCGCCCGACAACCGGGCAGCAAAAGCATCGGTAGACATTGCCCTGCACGACCTTACCGGCAAGCTGCTGGGGCAACCGTGGTACAAAATCTGGGGCTTATCGCCCGAAAAAGCACCCAACACCTCGTTCACCATAGGCATAGACACGCCCGAAGTGGTGCGCCAAAAGGTGGAAGAGACCGCGCCCTACAAGATCATCAAAGTGAAACTCGGGTCGGAGTTCGACAAGGAACTGGTCGAGACCATCCGGTCGGCCACCGACAAACCGCTCTGCGTCGACGCCAATCAGGGGTGGAAAACGAAGGAAGAAGCACTCGAGATGATCGAGTGGCTCAGCGAGCGGAACACACTTTTCGTGGAGCAGCCGCTCCCCAAAGAGATGATTGACGAAACGGCCTGGATCCGCGAACGCAGTCCGCTGCCGCTGATTGCAGACGAGTTTTTGCAACGCCTGCCGGACGTGAAGCGGGCGCAAGGCGTGTACGACGGCATCAATATTAAGCTGATGAAGAGCACCGGTCTGCGCGAGGCCTACGAAATGGCGATATTGGCGCGCGCGCTCGGCCTGAAGTTGATGGTAGGCTGCATGACGGAAACCTCCTGCGCCGTGACGGCCGCCGCGCAACTGGCCCCGCTGATGGATTGGGCCGATTTGGACGGCAATCTGCTGATTGCAAACGACCTTTTTGACGGTATCAAGATAGTAGACGGGCAGGTGACGATACCGGATAGGCCGGGCATCGGCGTTGTTCCGCTGTAGGCAACGGCAGATATTGCGCTTGTGTTGTGTAAATGGGAAATGCGGGATGTACTTAGCGTCCGGAACCCATTTACACAATTTTTTTTATATCCCCGGCGATAGATGCAGGCCT
>CAYUYS010000193.1:0-1956 GCA_964449415.1 uncultured Paludibacteraceae bacterium
TGCGTCTGGGCTCCCCGGCACCTACCGACTTCAGCTGGCTGTACGAGTTTGTGGACTCCTGCGACGCACGCAACTACCGCTTAGACTTCGTGGCCCTGCATGCCTACTGGGGAGGCAAAACCCCGCAAAACTGGTACAACGACCTGAAAGCCGTCTACGACCGCACCGGACGGAAAATCTGGGTTACGGAATGGAACAACGGGGCAAACTGGACCACCGAATCGTGGCCGAGCGGCCGGGACAGCAGCGGCGTGCCCATTGTCAACGAAACCAACCTGCAGGACAACCTGAATGACCTGATAGGCATACTGAACGTGCTGGACACCGCGCATTTTATAGAACGCTACAATATCTACGCTTGGGTGCAGGACGTGCGCGAAATGATGCTTGACGGAGAGCTCACGCCCGCCGGCGAGTACTACCGGGAAAACAAGTCTGACCTGGCCTACCGCAGCAGCGACGACGACTATGTGCCTCCCTTCAAATTGCAGAAGCCTTCCATCCGCACCCTCACCACCAGTATGCAGACCGGCAACGTGACCATAGTCTGGACCAACCCCAACTCCGCCTCCGAAACCGACCTCCTTACCTTGGAGCGGCGTAAAAGCACCGAAAGTGCGTACACAACCCTATTCAGCGCGGAGCATTCGGAAACCACGCAATACATAGACACCGTCCCGGAGTCGGGGCTGTATTACTACCGCATCCGGATAGACAGCGACATGGACGATGACGGCGAACCGGCCTATTCGGAAGAAACCCCCTTGTCGTACAACTACTCACAGTCCGTAGGTGACTTGCGCTACGGTACGGGCACGCACCTGAGCCGCGACCAGTACACCTACCTGTTCGACTCGCCCTTTACCTCCTCGCAGGCATCCAGCCGCGTGATAGTGTGCGGCACCATGTCGTGCGACAACAATCTGGTCGGTATGACGGCCCAAGTCCGCTCGGACAACACCAACGGCTTCATGGCCGAAGCACAGGCCTGGTACGACAAGTCGTCGGCCACGTTTAACAGTACAGAAAGCGTGCCCTTCCTGGCATTGCCCGCCGGCAACGGACAGATAGGCAGCCTGAGCTACGAGGCCGGCAAAGTAACCGTTTCCGGCACCGAGACCTCGTCCGTCACCTTCAACACGCCCTTCGAGTCGACACCCGTCGTGTTCGTGCGGGCCACAACGCTCTATTCCGGCTATCCCATCATTGCCCGCGTGAAGAACGTCACCGCCGAAGGCTTCGATGTGCTGCTCACCACCGAGACCGGGGCGACTATCACGACCAATTCCGTTTCGTACATAGCCATTGAGCAAGGAAACACAGAAACGGATGGCCGCAGAATACAGGTAAGCAGCGGCGAACACAGCTCCTCGCTGTCCTTCGGCGACGACTACCCGGAACCCTTCTTCTATGCCGGCATGCAAACCCGCAACGACAACAGCACTTCCATGCTGCGCTTCATGCAGCTGACCAGCTCCGGCGTTAGCCTGAACAAGAGCGTGGCCACAACGCCTTCGGCCACTGCCGTTACGGAAGTGAACGGCTGGATTGTAATAGGCGACCTGACCACCGACATTGCGGAAACGGTACGCAACGCCACCCTGAAGGCCTACGCCGTAGACAGAAAGATTGTGGTGGAAGGTGCCGATGAGTATGCCGTGTACAATGCGGTGGGCATGCGGATGCATCCCGGACAACAGCTGCCCGTCGGCGTGTATATTGTGCGCACCAAAACGCAAAGTGTGAAAGTTTTGGTACGTTAACCATGCAATTTTAACATAATAGCGGGCTTTTGAACCCAAATTGCACCTTTTTGAAACATAAGGCGACCCGTGCAGAGGGTACGAAAGCTACTTTTGCCAATGGAAATAATGTCGTAGACATAGTCAAATCAATCTAATTAATAACTTTTAAAATTAAAAGACATGAAAAAAAGTATCTTTTTAATGTGTGCAG
>CAYUYS010000194.1:0-1934 GCA_964449415.1 uncultured Paludibacteraceae bacterium
ACCAATAAGTTAAACAGAAACAAGAAAATATGAATTTGAAAATTGCTGTATTGCCCGGTGATGGCATCGGGCCGGAAATATCTGCCCAAGGTGTGGCAGTGATGCGTGCCGTATGTGAAAAGTTCGGCCACAAAGTGTCTTTTCAGGAAGCGCTGTGTGGAGCTACGGCGATAGAACAAGTGGGTGATCCTTTTCCCGAAGAAACGTTCAAAATATGCCGGGACGCGGATGCCGTTCTTTTCTCCGCCGTCGGCGACCCTAAATTCGACAACGATCCGGCTGCCAAAGTGCGTCCGGAACAAGGCTTGCTTGCCATGCGCAAAAAGCTGGGATTGTTTGCCAACATACGTCCGGTTCAGACTTTCAGTTGCCTGCTCCACAACTCACCCCTGAAGCCGGAGTTGCTTGAGGGAGCTGATTTTATCTGTATCCGCGAACTGACCGGCGGCATGTATTTTGGCGAAAAATACGAGGATGCCGACAAAGCCTACGATACCAATATGTATACCCGCAACGAAGTGGAACGCATTCTGAAGGTTGGCTTTGAATATGCCCGCCGGCGCAGGCATCATTTAACCGTTGTGGACAAGGCTAATGTGCTGGCATCGAGCCGTCTGTGGCGTCGTGTGGCTCAGGAAATGGAACCCGATTATCCGGACGTACAAGTCGATTATATGTATGTCGACAATGCTGCCATGCGCATGATTCAGGAACCGAAGTTTTTTGATGTCATGGTCACGGAAAATACCTTTGGCGACATACTGACAGATGAAGGTTCTGTCATTTCAGGCTCTATGGGATTGTTGCCATCTGCCTCTACAGGCACAGGCACACCGGTATTCGAACCGATTCATGGCTCTTGGCCGCAGGCAAAGGGCAAAAACATAGCCAATCCTCTGGCGCAGATTCTTTCTGTCGCTATGTTGTTTGAGTATTTTGACCTGAAAAAGGAAGGCACTCTCATCCGTGATGCAGTAGATGCCAGTTTGGCAGCCAATGTGCGTACACCCGAAATTCAGGTTGCAGGCGGACAGGCATACGGAACCAAGGAAGTCGGCCAATGGATCGTAGCATACATTCGCCAAAAATAAACAAGTCGGCTGATGTGTCGCAAGGAGGAACCGTTGCAGGGTATTCTCCTTTTTTTGCACGAAACAGTTTTCAGGTAGGGAAAAGAACAGCCGCCGTTTCGGTGACAGTGCGTCAGTTTCATTTCTTTCGGTCAAATAAAAGACGTACCTTTGCAGCGGAAAAAACGCACGCGTATGATATTGCTCCATATAGAAACTTCAACCACTGTCTGTTCCGTTGCCGCCAGCGAAAACGGTGTCTGCCTGATGCAGAAAATCAACACGGAAGGTCTGAACCATGCCAAGTTGTTAAGTGTTTTCATACAGGAAATTCTGGACTTCCTGAAAATGCAGGGAAAACACCCGGACGCGGTAGCCCTGAGCCGAGGCCCCGGTTCTTATACCGGCCTGCGGATAGGTACGGCCACAGCCAAGGGCTTGTGCTTCGGTTGGGGAATTCCGCTTGTCGCCATAGACACTTTGCAGGTAATGGCCGTTGCCGCCCGCAACAAAATAACAGAAGCCGATGCCTGGTTGTGTCCGATGATTGATGCCCGCCGGATGGAAGTATACAGTGCCTGTTATAACATGCAGTTAGAACGTGTAAGCGACATTTTGCCGGTTATTGTCACGCCCGATGCATACGCCGATAGGCTGGAAAATCATCCTGTCTGGTTTTTCGGCAACGGGGCGGAAAAATGCCGCACTGTCCTGACCCATCCGAATGCACGTTTTTTGGACAATATCCATCCCGAGGCAGCAAACATGATCACGTTGGCAGAACAGCGTTATGCCGCAGGGCAATTGGAGAATGTGGCCTATTTCGACCCGTTTTACCTGAAAGAGTTCCAGGCCACCACACCC
>CAYUYS010000195.1:0-1728 GCA_964449415.1 uncultured Paludibacteraceae bacterium
GCAAATATAGTGTTTTTTTCGGAAAAACAGGTAATTCCCCAAAAAATGAGTGGAAAAACAGGGATGTTGTTGCCGTTTTGGTCTTACTTAAAAAACATGCAAAAGCAAGGCCGCAGCAAAAGTCCATTTTGCAGCAGTCTCATTCCATCACCTCGCCTTTCAATGTAGCCGCCGAGGCTTCGGTAATCCGAACTCGGATGGTTTCGCCTATTTTGCGGCCTTTGCGTGGAAAAATCACCACTTTGTTTTGCGAGTTTCGGCCATACAGTTCTTCGTGGCTGCGTTTGGAAAATCCTTCTACCAGCACTTCCGTGATTTTTCCTATGTCGCGTTGGTTACTTTGGCAGGAAAGTTCGTTTTGCAGGGAGATGATTTCGTTCAGCCGCCTGAGTTTCACAGCTTCGTCTACATTGTCCGGCAAGTGTTTGGCTGCGTATGTTCCCGGACGTTCGGAATATTTGAAATTAAACGACATGTCGAATCCAACTTCCCGCATAAGCGACAAGGTTTCCCGGTGATCTTCTTCAGTTTCATTGTGAAACCCGCAGAAAATGTCCGTGCCGATGCTCGCATCCGGCAGAATGCGCCTTATGGCAGCAATGCGGTCCAGATACCACTCCCGCGTATATTTTCGGTTCATGGCTTTCAGAATTTTGGTGCTTCCGCTTTGTACGGGCAGGTGGATGAATCGGCACAGGTTCTGATGGGCGGCAATCACTTCCAATGTGCGGTCGCTCATGTCTTTTGGGTGAGATGTCATGAAACGGATGCGCATCGCCGGCACGGCATTGGCAACTATTTCCAGCAGATCCGGGAATGTCACTGTCTGCCCATCCGGTTGCTCGTAACGGTAGGAATTGACGTTCTGGCCGAGCAGCGTGACTTCCTTGAATCCGCGCGACTGCAGGTCTTGCAGCTCTTTCAGGATGCTGTTCACATCGCGGCTGCGTTCTCGGCCTCGTGTATAGGGAACAATGCAATACGAGCAAAAATTGTTGCAGCCCCGCATGATGGAAACAAAGCCCGAAATGCTTTTCCCTATGCGATGCGGAATGATTTCCTTGTAGGTTTCCGTAGTGGACAATGCTATGTTGATGGCTTTTTCTCCTTTCACTACGCTTCCTATCAGATGCGGAATATCTAAGTAAGCATCCGGCCCGGCAACAAAATCAACTCCGTGTTCGGTAATCAACGCTTCCTTGACCCTTTCTGCCATGCAACCAATAACTCCGATATGCAAATGCTTGTTTTTCTTTTTCTGCGACTGAAAGAATTTCAGCCGCTGAATGACTTTCTGTTCCGCGTTTTCCCTTACGGAGCAAGTGTTCACGATAATTATTTCTGCCTCGGAAATGTTATCGGTCAGACTGTATCCTGCCGTTTGCATTATAGATGCAACAACCTCACTGTCTGCTACATTCATTTGGCAACCATAGGTCTCTATGTAAAAGTTCGGATCCATTTTCAGTATAAATTTTCCGACAAAAATACGAAATATCGTTTGCATACGCCTGACAAGCGCCCGATTTTTTGTTTCTGACCTGCCTTTTAGCCTGATTTTTCCTGAATATTCTGTTCTTTTCAGGGAAAATCCGCGTTTTTACACAACAAATTGTTTAAAAAACAAAAATATCACCTATTTATTTGTATTATCAGATAAAAGTATTACCTTCGTCCCCGTATACACCATTTGTAAGTCTTTAATTCAATCATGGATTTAGTTTGGCA
>CAYUYS010000196.1:0-1686 GCA_964449415.1 uncultured Paludibacteraceae bacterium
CAAAAAGTAAGGTCTTTTTCATAATACGTTTGTTTTTAAAAAATGAATAATTCGGTTTGTTTTGGGGGCAAAGGTAAAGGATACCGAGACGACGAACGTGGATTTATCGTCGTAAAATGTGCACAATTTGACAATACATCCGCACGAAAGCATCGGCATCGCCCGGTTTCCGGCAAAGCGGCGCTTATTTGGGCCGTATGAAAATCTGTATCGGCGTGCCGCTGAAATCCCACCAGCTGCGTATCTTGTTTTCCAGAAAGCGGCGGTACGGCTCTTTTACGTATTGGGGCAGGTTGGCAAAAAACACGAATGTGGGCACTTGCGTGTTGGGCAGCTGCGTCACGTATTTTATTTTGATGTACTTGCCTTTGGTTGCCGGCGGCGGATAGTTCTGTATGAGCGGCAGCAGCCGTTCGTTCAGCTGTGCGGTCGGGATTTTGCGGAATTTGTTTTCGTAGACGTGCACGGCCGTTTGCAGCACTTTGTAGATGCGCTGTTTGGTCAGTGCCGAGGCAAAAACAATCGGAAAGTTCACAAAGGGTGCCAGGCGTTCGCGGATGGTCTGCTCAAAATGCTTGACAGTGCTCTGCTGCTTGTCTTCCACCAAATCCCACTTGTTTACGCAGACAACTAATCCCTTGTGGTTTTTCTGGATCAGCGAGAAGATGTTCAGGTCCTGGCTTTCTATGCCGCGCGTGGCATCCAGCATCAGAATGCACACGTCGGCGTTTTCTATGGAGCGAATGGAGCGCACCACCGAATAGTACTCCAGGTCCTCGCTCACTTTGGCCTTCTTGCGGATGCCCGCCGTGTCGACCAGATAGAAATCGTAGCCAAACTTGTTGTAGCGCGTATAAATGGCATCGCGGGTGGTGCCGGCAATGTCGGTGACAATGGTGCGCTCCTCGCCTATGAAGGCATTGACAATGGACGATTTGCCCGCATTGGGCCGACCGACCACGGCAAAACGCGGCAATTCCTCTTCCGTTCCCTCTTGGGTGTCGGGCCCAAAATGGGTCAGTATTTTGTCCAACAACTCGCCCGTGCCGAGCCCGTTTATGGCCGACAGAATGAAGGGTTCGCCCAAGCCCAGCCTGTAAAATTCGGCCGACTGGTATTGCAAGTCGAAGGTATCTATCTTGTTTGCCGTCAGGATAACCGGCTTGGGGCATTGGCGCAAAATCTGCGCTACTTCCATATCCAGGTCGGTAATGCCGTTGCGCGCATCCAGCACAAAGAGCACGACATCCGCCTCCTCTATGGCCAGCGCGACCTGCCGTTTGATTTCATCTTCAAACACATCGTCGGACTTGACCACCCAGCCGCCCGTATCGATTACCGAAAATTCGCGGCCGTTCCATTCGCTTTTGCCATACTGGCGGTCGCGCGTCGTGCCGGCCTGTTCGTTCACTATGGCCCTGCGTGTCTTGGTCAGCCGGTTAAACAAGGTTGATTTGCCCACATTCGGGCGGCCTACAATAGCGACAATATTTCCCATAAGGTTTTCTTTTTAAAAATGGAGTTCAACACAGTTCCGGCTCGAGGCTGTTCGCGCGCCGGACTTTCAGCCGCTACTTTCGCAAGCAAGGGCTGTGGGTAAAAATATTCGGCTGCAAAGGTACGGGTATTTGCCGGAAAAATAAAAAGGCGTGCGAAAAGAAAAGCTTTCCCGGAAACAAAGAAAAC
>CAYUYS010000197.1:0-1651 GCA_964449415.1 uncultured Paludibacteraceae bacterium
AGGGCGTGAAAAATAAACCTATAAATCTACTACGTCAGACGAATAACACCCTCCACGGTGTGCGAACAGGGGTTGGGCCGCCGGCTGCGCCGCCCACCATCCCGGCGGGCTACTGCCCGGGGCGCTTTTGCAGCAGCACCACATTCTCTACGTGTTGCGTGTGCGGGAACATATCTACCGGCTGAATGGCCTGCACGGCATATTTCGCATCCAGCAGCGCGATGTCGCGGGCCTGCGTGGCCGGGTTGCAACTCACGTACACCACGCGTTCCGGTGCGGCGAACAGGATGGTTTTGATCACATCGTCGTGCATACCCGCCCGCGGCGGATCGGTAATCACCACATCCGGCCGGCCGTGCGTGGCGATGAAATGCGGGTTCAGGATGTCTTTCATGTCTCCGGCAAAGAACAGGGTGTTGGTTATGCCGTTCAGTTCGGCATTCACCCGGGCATCGGCTATGGCTTCCGGCACGTACTCGATGCCGATAACCTGCCGCGCCTGCCCGGCCACAAAGTTGGCTATCGTGCCCGTGCCGGTGTACAGGTCGAACACGAGCTCCTGCCCGGTAAGTCCGGCAAAGCGGCGTGCCACCTTGTACAGCTCGTAGGCCTGCTCCGAATTGGTCTGGTAGAAGGATTTCGCCCCTATTTTGAAGGTGAGCTGCTCCATGCGTTCCAGAATGTGGTCTTTGCCCTTGAAGACGTGAACGTGCTGGTCGGTAATCGTGTCGTTGGCCTTCGCATTAATCACATACAGCAGGGATGTTATTTCGGGGAACTTGTCGGCCAGGTGTTGCAGCAGCGCCTTGCGTGCCTCCGGCTCTTCCCGGAAGAAGACGAGTATCAGCATCAACTCGCCCGTCGTGCTGGTTCGGATCATCAGGGTGCGCAGGAAACCCGTTTGCTTCCGCAAGTCGAAGAACTCCAGGCCGTGTTCCAAGGCGTAGGTGCGTATCTCATTGCGCAAGCGGTTGTTTATGTCGTCCTGCAGCCGGCATTCCTGAATGTCCAGCACCTTGTCGAAGGCGTTCGGGATATGAAACCCCAAGGCATTGTGCATCGCATCGGTTGGGATGCCGGCGCGCACTTCGTCCCATGTGCGCCAGCGTTTGTTGCTGAACGTAAACTCCAGTTTGTTCCGATAGGCGTAAATCTTTTGCGAACCGATAATGGGCGAAACTTCGGGCAATTCCACCTTGGCTATGCGCGTCAGGTTGTCCATTACCTGTTGCTGTTTGTACTTCAGCTGCTCGGCATACGGGAGGATTTGCCACTTGCAGCCGCCGCACACGCCGTAATGCCTGCACGCAGGCTCACAACGCAGCTCCGAGTAAGCATGATAGGCCACAGGCACGGCCTCCATGTAGTTGTGTTTCTTACGGACCACCTGCAGGTCAACGACATCGCCCGGCACGACAAAGGGTACAAACACCACACAATCATCCACCCGTGCAAGCGCTTTTCCTTCTGCGGCCACATCGGTTATGGATACGTTTTTCAATAGCGGGAGATTCTTTTTCTTTTTGGCCATTGCTGACTATAGCTAAGTTCGACAAATCAAATTGCTGCATCGCTTTTCCTTGCATAAAAAAACGCCCTGTCATCAGTTGCAGACGACAGGACGCTCCAAAATAAAAACGGCGGCTACCTA